>NZ_VPBW01000022.1:0-48163 GCF_013418535.1 Acinetobacter sp. YH12137
AGTGAAGGTAGAGAATGTTGAAGAGTACAATCTAAATTTTCAGATAAAGTCATAAAAAAATGAGCGTATTGGCATACACTCATTTTTACTACATTTTTCTAATGTCTGCTTAACTGACTGGCATTACAGCAATGTGGACATTTTTTTATTTCGTGCTTTAGCAAGTTACTGCGGAATACCCTGGGGAATCGCACTTAGCAGACGCTTGGTATAGTCGTGTTGCGGAGACTGATACAGGTCATCTGAGTTGGCAATTTCCACCAGATCACCATGATTTAGCACCATGATCTGATCAGAAATATATTTCACCACTGACAAATCATGCGAAATAAAGATGTAACTCAGACCAAATTCATCCTGTAAATCCTGCAATAAGTTCAGTACCTGCGCCTGTACGGATACATCCAGTGCGGACACTGATTCATCACAGATCAAAATCTCAGGCTTTAAGGTCAGACAGCGTGCAATTGCAATCCGCTGACGCTGGCCACCTGAAAACTCATGTGGATAGCGATAGAAGGCCTGAGCCGGTAAGCTGACCCTTTCTAATAAATCAAGTGCCATCTGTTTACGTTCTGCATCATCCTTGCCAATATGATGAATCTGCATCGGCTCCATCAGGATTTGTCCCACGGTAAAACGCGGATTCAAAGAAGCATAAGGGTTCTGGAAAATGATCTGGATTTTACGCTGATAGGCCGTAAACTCTTTTTCAGTCATCGACAAGATATCTTTACCCTGAAACAACGCCTTGCCGCCTGTAGCTTGTTGCAGTCGCATCAGGAGCAAACCAATCGTGGTTTTACCAGAACCTGACTCCCCAACCAGCCCTAAGGTTTTGCCTTTAGCCAGCTGAAAAGACACGCCTTTCACAGCCTGAAATTCATCTTTTCCAAATAGGCCTTTACGGCTATAGAAGGATTTTTTCAGATCACGTACATCGAGAATGATCTCTTCATTACCTTTTAAACCACGGGAACGTTCCTGTTGTAGCGGAGCGTTCGCATGCAGGTCATGCGCCAGACTATCCTGTTTCATAAAGTCGCTAATCACCGGCAAACGCAAAGGACGGTGCGACAGCTGTGGACGGCAATGCAACAAGGCTTGGGTATAAATATCCTGAGGATTGTTCAGGACTTCTGTCACCGAACCTTGCTCACGAATCTCGCCATAACGCATTACAATGACCTGATCCGCAATTTCACCAACGACCGCCAGGTCATGACTGATGAATAACATCGACATTTGACGGCGCTGACGCAAGGATTCAAGCAGGTCCAGAATCTGTTTCTGGATAGTCACATCTAATGCCGTCGTTGGTTCATCAGCAATCAAGAGTTTCGGTTCACAGGCAATAGCCATGGCAATCATCACCCGTTGCTGCTGTCCACCAGACAACTGGCTTGGATAAGCATCAATCTTGGTTTCCGGTGAAGGAATACCGACTTCCTGCAAAAGTTCCAGTGTTCTTTGACGGGCCTGCTTTTTATTCATGCCCAAATGCAGGCGTAGAATTTCCGAGATCTGCATGCCTACGGTAAACACCGGATTTAATGAGGACATCGGTTCCTGGAAGATCATGGCAATTTCTTTGCCACAGATCTGACGCATTTCACTCGACTTAAGTTTCAATAAGTCCCGACCTTCAAACAGGATCTGACTGTCTTCAGCGACCTTCGAGTTCTCAGGTGCTAATAGTCCCATCACTGCTAATGAAGTCACAGATTTACCACTTCCGGATTCACCGACTAACGCCACTGTGGTATTGGCCGGAATTTCAAATGAAATCCCTTTGACCGTTTCCACATATTGTTTATTTTCACCTTTAAAACTGACACGTAAGTTATCTACGCGAAGTAACGCGGGTGCTGTGCTTGGATTCATTTCAGACATCGCTGCGCTCCTATTTCAGTTTTGGATCTAATGCATCACGTAATGCATCAGTAAACATTGAGAAAGCTGTCACCAGTACCGCCATCGCCACCGATGCCGCAGTCAACTGCCACCATTTGCCTAAAATCAGCTCGCTTTGCGCTTCATTCAGCATACTACCCCATGACACCACACCAATCGGTACGCCAAAGCCTAAGAAGCTCAGAATCACTTCGGACTTGATAAAGGCCACTGCAAGAATGGACATTTGAACCAAAGCGATATGACTGACATTCGGAAAAATATGCACGAAGATACGGCGCATATTGCTTACCCCAATGGCTTTCGCTGCCAGTACATATTCACGTGCAGTATGCTTCATATATTCCGCACGAACCAGGCGGAATACCCCGGTCCAGCCGGTCAGACCCAAAATCAGGATAATCGATAAGATCCCTTTTTGTTGCAGTACTGCTGCAATCGCTAACACCAGCAACAGATAAGGAATAGAAGTAAAGATATTGTAGAACCAGTTCAGCACATCATCGACCCAACCACCGAAATAGCCAGCAATCGCACCAAGTACTGTACCAATCACCACCGCAACCAGCGCAGCAATCAGGCCAACTAAAATCGAAGTTTCTGCACCTTTAATGGTTTTCAGTAGTACATCCTGACCCCATTTATCTGCGCCAAAGAACAGGCTCTGTTTAAGCTCACTACTCTGATCCAGTAACTGACCCCCTAATTCCTGATCAATGGCTTTCATATCTTCAGCCAGTGGATCGACTACACCATAATAATCAATCACACCTGCGCCCTGTTCAGCAGCAATTTCTGCTTCCAGTTCTGCAATCACATCTTTTAAAGGATCAACTGGATTAACTGGTACTACGGCAGATTCAGTACTTTGATCTTCACCTGCCGCTCCAGGCATAGACGGTGTATAGATAAAGCTTGGGGGTGCATAACTCACCGCTACTTCTTTATTCCAGTCCTTGGCAATCACACCTGTCATGGAAAGCAGCAACATCAGCAGATAAAACAGCACCACAAATAGGGAGAACATCGCAATACGATCACGTTTCAGACGACGCAACGCCAGCTGCCATAATCCGGTTGAAGCAGACTCAGGCACTGCTGAAGCATGTTGCTCTTTTTTAAATATCGCACTCAGCATAATTCACCTACTTCAACTGTACACGTGGATCGACCCATTTATAGATCAGATCAGCAATCAGGTTAAATAACATGGTCGCAGCCGCAACATAGACTGTAATCGCTTTAATTACGGGAAAGTCAGAACGCTCAACTGCGATAATCACTTCACGGCCAATGCCTGGAATACCAAAGAAACGTTCAATCAGGAAAGCACCGATCAGTAAAGCCGGAAGTCCCGCCATGACATCGGTAATGATTGGAATTGATGCATTACGCAATACATGCACGCCCAGAATGCGGCTTTCGCCCAGACCTTTGGCGCGTGCGGTACGGACATAGTCCTGATTGACTTCATCCAAGACAAAACTACGGTAGAGACGTAAAGTCGGTGCAATACTCACCACCAGCATGATTAATACTGGCAATAGTGCATATTTGAATAAGTTTTCAGTAAAGTTATCGCTCCAGCCCTGTACCGGGAACCAGCTCAGTTCATAAGCCAAGACGTACTGGAATACGATGATATAGACCAGAATACTGATCGACATACCGATGGTACACAGCATCATGATCATGCGGTCAGTCAGCGAACCGCGCACTGAAGCGACCCCGAGCGCCAAAATGATTGAAACAATCGTTTGCAGGATAGTCAGTGGAATCAGAATGGTCAGTGATGGCCCCAAACGCGTGGTAATAATCTGTGATACCGACTCACCGGTACTCCAGCTCACGCCATAATCAAAGGTCAAAATCTGCTGGATAAAAATCCACAGTTGTACGTAATAAGGCTGATCGACCCCGAGCTGTTGGCGGATATTTTCAATCTGCTCAGCATTGGCCATTTTACCGGCCAGGATATAGGCCGGATCTCCCCCGACCCAGTTAAATAACAGGAATATCAGCAGAATCACCCCCAGCATGGTGGGGATCATTTGCCAAATCCTTCGAATAATATATGCCAGCATCGCTTTCCTTCCTTGACTTAATGTCCTGAAATTTCATTAAAGAAAGCTTTGCTGTCCGGATCACGGCCCAGAAAATCCTTAACCATCTGATCGCCCGGCTTTTGTCCGCCTTGTGCTAGTACAGTCTCGCGATAGTGCATGCCGACTTTTGGATCCATCAGATGGTCACCATAAGCAGACAACATATCGAGTGCCAGCACTTCAGACCACATATAGCTGTAATAACCCGCCTGATAGCCACCCATCAAATGTCCGAACTGACCCGGGAATTGCTGACCTGGAACAGAGCCCAACGCAGTTTTACTTTCCATATCCTGCCAGAGTTTTAATGGATCAATACTTTTCGCATCTTTACCGTGCAGGGCCATGTCGTACTGAGCATATAAAGTCTGACGGGCATAATGCAGGCCGCGACCATAATTTTTCACATTCTTTAAGCGCTCGGTCATGGCTTCATCGACACGAGGACAAGCAGGTTCACAGTAATCTGCTACTTTAGATAAAGTCTCGAAACGGCGCGCCCACTCTTCATACATTTGCGAAGGTGCTTCAACAAAGTCACGCTCTACCGATGTACCTGACTGCTCGGTATAACGGGTCTTCGATAATATTCCGTGTAGCGCATGACCCATTTCATGTACAAAAGTCTCCAGCTCATTACTGTTCAGACCTTTACGGTTGAAGTTGGTCACCAAAACAGAGACCGGACGGCGATGATTTAAACGGCTGCCACCATAAACGCCCCAGACTGCAGCATGGCCATATTTGCCTTCACGTGGATATTTATCGACATAAAGTCCGCCCATAAACTCACCGGTGGCTTTGTCATGCACGGCATAGTATTCAACTTCATCGTGCCAGGCTTTGACTTTTACCGGCTTGAATTCAATCCCATATAAATCGGAAGATATGGCAAATAACCATTTTTGAGCCGCTTCAGTCGGGAAATAATCACGCAGTTTTTCCTGATCCACCTTATATTTGGCCTGACGCAGTTTTTCACTCCAATAGCCTTGGCTCCAACGCTCAATTTCTGCTTTTTCCAAAGGAATTTTTAAGGTTTCTGCCTTGAACTGACGTAATTCTTCAACATCCTGCTTTTCTAATGGCGCAACTTTGGCATAGACCTCATCCAGAAAACCATTCACTGCTTCTGGGGTTTTAGCCATACGATCTTTTAAGGCAACATAAGCATAGCTGTCTTTATCGAATAGCTGGGCCAGTTCATAACGCAGATCAATAGCCTTTTTCATGTATTCGAGGTTTTTCTCAGTCCCTCGGCGGGTATAGGCAGTCTGATAACGTTTACGAGCTTCATCACTCTCTGCCAGCTCCATAAATGGCTGATATTCCGGATAGTCGAAGCCGAGCAGATAATTGCCCTTTTCATTTTTCTTTAAACCGGCGATATAGCTCGCAGGTAAACCTTTCAGCTCTGCAACAGTGAATTCAACTTTTTCAGGGTTATCACGTACATTCTTGGAATAGTCCTGCCCCAGTTTGGTACTTTCTTCAATAATTTCCTTCAGACGCTTCTGTTTCTCTGCGCTGAGTTGTACCCCGGTTTTTTCAAACTGATTCAGAATATCTTTCAGGAATTTTTCATCGACCGGATCTGTGGCTTTCAGTTTCTTGAATTGGGCATACAGTTTTGGACTCTGATACATGGAAGTCAGGTATTTACTGATTTTCAGTTCACAGTCATCTGCCGCCTGACGCAAGGCTGGATCAGGATCAACATTACTATATAGACCGATAGGTGAAACAAAATCACCAATCGATGCCTGCAATGTATCCCAAGCTGCCAGATAAGGACGGGCTTCAGCCTTATTTTTGATTTTCTGGCTTTCAAATTTCTGGATATCTTTTTGCATTTTATCCAGATTGGCATCGCACAATGCCGGAATTTCTGCAGCCTTGAATAAAGGCAAAAGCTGGGTTTGGGTCTCTGCCATGACGGTTTGAGATCCCCCGATCATCGCCAGACAGAGTGTGGTAAATTTCAAGTGTTTTAATGTCATCATCATCTCCAGCTTTTTCTTACTTTTTAGTATCAATATCGATATACATCCATTCTGTAGACAGAATCGGATGGGACTTGTGTCCAATAACATGAGGTTGCGCTAATGCATTACGGTAGGTGCTATACAGCATCATGGTTGGCATATTGACCTCTAGAATACGGGTCATTTTGCGATAAACCAGATCCCGTTCAGGACCCGGTGGCATGCTCTGACTCTGTTCATATAAACGGTCATATTCCGCATGCTTGAAACAGGCATTATTAGTGACATTGACGTTTTTGCCATAGAACAACTGCATGAAGTTGTCAGCATCCGGATAGTCGGCAATCCATGCAGAGCTTTTAAACATGGTTTTACATTGCTTTTCCAGCTTAATGCCTTCAGCAAATGGCATGGCCTTACTGGTCAGTTTGATATGAATATTATCTAAGGTCTTTTTCCAAAATTCGCCCTGTTGCTGACCACGACTGGTATTGGCCGTAATCAGTTCAATCACCAGAGGTTTGCCTTCAGGAGTTCTCCTCCAGCCATCCGCACCGATCTTATAGTTATAGCGATCCAGCAACATGTTGGCTGCCTTAACCGAATAGGGCGTACTGGTTTTATAAGCGGGTGAATAGCCTGCAACTCCTGGCGGAATAGGCATGTGCAGCTTTGCACCATCTCCTTTAAGGAGTACGCTAATCATATTTTCAACAGAAAAAGCCATTGCCATCGCACGACGTAAGGCAATTTTTTCTGGCGTAAAGCCACCTACTACCGGATCTTGCATATTCCAATAATGGTAGTTAATCGATGGCTCCAACATGCGTGACAGCTTGATGCCTTGCTTGACCAGCTCAGGTTTTAACTTGTCACCATCCAATGCCTGCACGACCAGATCGCCGTCGATTTCCACCAGATCCAGTTCATTTTTCTTGAATGACAACATCCGTGATTGGGCTTCTTCAATGACACGCACATCAATGGTGCCGATTTGAGGCATTTTTTTGCCCTGCATCGCACTGACAATCGCCTGGTCTTCTGCACTATTGGCTTTATAATTCCAGACAAAACCACGGTAAGCCGGATTTGGCTTTAAGATAATGCGTGATCCCGGTGTCCAGCGACTAAGTACATAAGGCCCTGTACCGACCGGCTTACTCATTACCCAGCCAGCTTTGTCTTTATACTTTTCAATGACTTCGCGTGCAACTGCGGCAGCTGGACCGTGGGCCAGCAACATCGGAAAGTTCTGATCCGGATTATTCAGCTTGAGTACCAAGGTATAGCGATCTGGAGTCTGAATACCTTCAAATGGATTTTCATAGACTTTGCCATTTTTTTTCGCCATGGCTGTCCATGCTTCCAGCCCTTTGATCCGACCATCCAGCAACCAGCTATTTGGTGAATTAAGTTTTGGATCTAAGAGACGCTTTAGAGAATAGGCATAGTCATAGGCGGTCAGTTCACGTTTTTTACCGCCAAAGACCGGATCATCTGCAAAGTAAATGCCCTTTTTAACTTTAATGGTATAAGTCAAACCGTCTGCACTGACTTGAGGCATATCTACCGCAGTCAATGGCACCAGTTTCGCTGGTGAGGCCAGATAATCATAGGTATATAAGGTTTCGAAAATTGCCGAGTTAATCTTGGCCGAATAACGGTCATGGATATAACCAGGATCGAAACCGGTTTCAGCCGCAGGAAAGACCGTTTTTAAGACTTTATTTGGATTAGCGGGATTGGCAGCCCATGTGGGTGCAGCACCGGCCATCATTAAACTGGCCATTAAAACCCCACTGGCCAGCTTTTTTAAAGCATTTGTATTCACATTCATACTGGTTCTTAATCTTCTCAAGTTATTTTTTAACAGGTTCAATATCCAGATATTGCCAAACTGCCCTGGTCACCGGATGTGCCTTAAAGCCCTGTACCTGTGGGTGAATCAGCCAGTTGCGTACCCGGGTATTGTGCAAAATCCATGGATTATCGGCCTCCATCTGGCGGTTCATCTGCTCATAATATGGAGTGCGTTGCTGAGGCGGCAGTTTCATCGCAGTTTGATACAGCGCGTCATAGGCTTTAGAGGTATAGCAGCTCAGGTTACCTTGCTGGGCATTTGGGCCATACAGCAACTGGGCAAAGTTTTCCCCTTCCGGGTAATCGGCAATCCAGGCACCACCCCACATCATATGTTTGCACTGGGTGGCTTCTTTTAAATTGTCGGCAAAATTACTGACTTTAAATTCAACTTTTACCCCGATTGCATCCAGGTTCTTTTTCCATAGCTCCGCAGAAATAACGGAAGAGCTTGAGCTAGTCGAGTTCATTTTCAGAACCAATGGTTTGCCATCAGGCAAGGTGCGATAACCATCGGCGCCTTTCTTGTAGCCAAAACGATCGAGCAGTTTATTGGCGAGTAATGGGTTATAGGCAATACTGCTTCTATAATTCGGGTTATATCCGCCCACGCCTTCAGGAAGAATCATTTCAGCTTTAACAGCATGCCCCTTATATAGCTGCTGGATGGCTTCTTTCTGGTTATAGGACAAGGCAATGGCACGGCGTAGTGCAATTTTTTCCAGTGAGTCTCCACCAATCACCGGATCACGCATATTCATGATGGTATAGGTGATTTCCGGTTCTTTATTCGGATAATGCAGGATGCCTTTTTTCTTGTATTCACTTTTCAGCTGCTTATTTTCCAGTGCCTGTTCAGCGCCGCTTGCAGTCAGTTTGTCATAGTCTAATTGTCCAGATTTTAAGGCCAGCCAACGTGATTGTTCTTCTTCAATGATACTGATCTTGACCTTGCCGATTTGCGGCATCTGCTTGCCTTGCATGGCTTTAACAATCCGTTGATCCCACTCTGAACCATCCCCCTTAAAGTTCCAGACAAAACCGCGATAATTTGGATTAGCGGTTAACTCAATGCGGCTACGCGGCACATATTTATGTAACTGGTATGCCCCTGTTCCGACTGGATGCTGACCTACCCGATCGCCATAATGTTCGATGACTTCACGTGCAGTACCAGCAAAAGCGACATAGGCCAGAATGTAAGGAAAGTTCAGGTCTGAACGGGTCAGGGTAATTTGTAAGGTATATTTATCTAGGGCTTTTAAACCGGCAATCGGAGCATCATAGTTAAATTTGCCCGTTTTTTTGGCTTGTTGGATAACTTGATCCGCGCCAAGAATTTTGCCTTCGATAAAGGAAAAAGAAGGCGAATGATTTTTCGGATCCATCACCCTTTGCATGGAATAAATATAATCCCGAGCAACCAGTTCACGCTTCTTGCCCTGAAAGGCCGGATCCGGACTGAAATAAATTCCTGGCTTGATTTTAAAAGTATAAACTTTGCCATCCTGTTTAACCACGGGTAAAGACTCGGCGGTATTCGGAGCCAAAATTGCAGGCCGGGCCAGATAGTCATAACGCAACAAAGGCTCGAAAATGGCCTCAGCTACGCTACCACTATAAAAATTATAGGTTTTGACCATATCAAAACCATCATCAGGTGCTTCGAAAGCCAGGTTTAAAATTTTATCCGGATGTGCAGATGATTTTGCCCAGGCAGTTTGCCCCGAGCTCATAGCCAAGGCCAAAATCGTCATACTAAAAAGTGCTGATTTCAAATTTGTACCTATTCTTTATCTTGAAGTTTTATTGCTATAGGAAGTTTTAAATACATCATCCCATATTTGCTTCAATGGATGGGTCAAAGCTGGACAGATGGAATAAACTGAACAAAGCGAATTTCATGCCATCCTTGCAAAAAATAGGGATTTCTTCCTGTTTTTAACTGAAAAAAGTTTATTTTTATTAATTATTTAAAACATTATGAATAACATAATATTTTCCATGAATCATTAATTAAATTTTTATCCTTAAAATTCTCACTAAAGTTCATTTCGCACAAAAATAACTCAACCCTGTTTCATCTTATTGCACTATTGTATACCTTTAGGTAAACAACAAATAAACACAAGTAATTGTATTATAAATAATTTATTTTAAAAAAATATTGTATATTTTATGTAAAAATTATGCACCATGATTAAACTTTATTCAATTTCCCTCTCATTTTTGGACTACTTTCTTATTCATTAAATATTTATTTATTGCTTTGACAGGGGTCTCACTTCCTTCTTTCTTCAGATTCGATACACAGACTTCTTAATTTTTCTTCAATATCGCTCGATAAATTCAAACCTCATTCAATTAAATCAATATTTTTCAATAAGTTAAAAATATAAAAATATAAAATTTTATAAGTTGGCATCCGCCTTGCTTAGATCAACCCAGCACTACTTCACATAACAAAAGGGTGAAATTTACGATGAAAAAAAATAAATTGGTAGGATCTATGGGGGCTCCAACCGTTAGCAAAAGACTACTCAAGTTAAGCGCACTCAGCTTAAGTATGATGTGTCTGCCGCTGGCCCATGCCGAAGAAGCTGCATCTGCTGAACAGCCAACTAAAGTTCAGAAAGTGACAGTGACGGGTTCATCAATCAAGGGGGTTGCTGCACAAAGTTCTTCACCAATCACCGTCATCAAAGGTGAAGATCTTGCGAACCAGGGTGTAACTACTGTTGAAGAAGCTTTAGTAAAAGTCAGCGCCAACCAGGCTGGTTTCTCTACTGCTCAAAACGTAGGTGCAAGTAATACTTCAGGTTCTACAGCCAACTTACGTGGTCTAGGCTCAGACAAAACGCTTGTGCTTTTAAATGGCCGCCGTCTTGCCTATAGTGCATTCAGTACAGATAGTACCAACTTAAACATCATCCCTATGGCGATGATTGACCGTATTGAGATTTTACGTGATGGTGCTTCTGCAGTTTATGGTGCAGATGCGATTGCGGGGGTAATCAACTTCATCACCAAATCTGAATACAATGGCTTAGGCGTTACCGGAGCCTTACATGAAACTGAACATTCAGGTGGTGAGAAACAACAGGCTGCGATCTTCGGTGGTTTCGGTGACCTGGATGAAAATGGCTTTAACGTCATGGGTGTCTTGGACTACCGTAAATCTAACCAGATCCATGCTCAACAGCGTAAAGTCAGCCGCCGTGGTGGTGTAATTCCTGAATTAGGTATTGATGCTGGCTCTGCAAGTGGCTTCCCGGCAAACATCTATGATCCAACCACTGGTTATTTAGGTAACCCATATCCAGATGACTGTAATAATGTTCCATGGTCTTCTCCAGATGATGGCTTCTGTTATCTGAATACGCAGGCTTTGATTGCGATCAAACCACAGGTTGAAACCCTGTCTGCATTAGGTAAAGGTACATTCAAGCTTAATGATTCATTAAATGCAGTTGGTGAATACGTGTTTACACGTTCTGAAGTATCCACTTCAATTGCACCAGACGTTTATGGCCGTACCGTGACTTTACCTTCAAGCAGCCAATATTATCCAGGTAATGGTATTACTCCGGCTATTACAGATGGTGAGTTAAGCGGTGACCCACTTCAACTTTACCTCCGTTCTCAGGCAGGTAACCGTCAAAGTATGTCAACCAATGACTCACACCGCTTCTTTGCCGGTATTGAAGGTGAGGCATTAGGCTGGGATATCAACGCAGGCGTGTCATACGCGAAAAGCGAAGCAACTGATGAATTTACAGGTGGTTACTTACACCGTAGCAACCTGCAAACTGCATTGAATGAAGGTCGTATTAACCCATTCGGTCCAGCACGTCCAGGCGATACCCCTTGGGAATCATTTGTGATTAATGGCGAAACTAACATCGCCTCTTTAGAGTCTACAACTGCAGACTTTACAATCAGCCGTCCAATTTTTGAATTACCTGCAGGTGATGTTGGCTTTGCCTTCGGTGGTAGCTTCACCACTCAGGACTGGGAAGCGAAAGTAAACTCTGAAATCGTGGCTCAAGTACCAGGTTCTGGTATTGATCCGAGCAAACCAATCAGTAAGGGTGATCGTGACATCACAGCATTCTTTACTGAATTCCAGATTCCAATCTTGCCAAGCCTGGAAGCTCAAATTGCTGCCCGTTATGATGACTACAGCGACTTCGGTGATACCTTCAACCCGAAAGTTGGTCTTCGTTGGGAACCAATGAAGGAAGTCATGTTCCGTGCATCTTATAGCACCGGTTTCCGTGCACCAAGCTTGTACGAAATCAACGCGCCAATCAGTGAAACCTGGACAGGTGCGAAATACAATGACCCTGTGTTATGTCCAGGTGGCACGCCAGTCGAACCTAAATATCAGGTTGAATGTAATACCCAGTTTAAGCGTACCCAAGGTGGTTCACCTGACCTGCAACCAGAAGAATCTACATCATTCACTGCTGGTTTAGTATTTGAACCAATCAAAAACCTGGTCTTCACTGCTGACTACTTCAATATCGAGATCGATGGTCTGGTAGGTACAGTGGGTGAATCATCAATCTTTGGTAATCCAGACCTTTATGCAGACCGTTTCATACGTGATAGCGAAGGCCGTATCCAGCACATCCGTACTACCCTGATGAACTCTGGCGGTTTAAAAACTTCAGGTGTAGACCTGAGCCTGAACTACCTGACACCTAAAACATCTACTGGTCGTTTCGGTTTCGGTATTGATGGTACTTACGTGATCAATCTGGACTACCAAAGTGAACCAGGCGGTGAATGGTCTGGTCTGGTAGGCAAATATGAAGACCCGGCAGTAGTTCGCTGGAAACATGTTGCCAACCTGAACTGGTCTTATGAAGACTGGAAAATGATCTTTGAACAACAGTTCACTCGTGGTTATGAAGACTACTCTGGCGAACGTGATGTGGGTGACTACACACTTTATAACTTCGCAACAACTTATAAAGGCTTCAAAAACCTGGAGTTGACTGGCGGTATCCTCAACATCTTTGATGAAGAGCCTGCTGCATCTGATGTTCTGGATAACTTCCAATACGGTTATGACCCTCGTTACTCAGATCCTACAGGTCGTACTTACTACATCCGTGGTACTTACAAATTCTAAGACAAACTTTCTGCAAATACAGCGTCATGCTGTATTTGCAGTATTCATATCATTTTAGCCAAACAAAAAATAATGCAGCTACATCACCTTTGAAATAAACCGTTATTTCTTGTTTGTCTTAAATTCCAGGAGTCATGATGAGCACAACGTTTGAAGACATAGAAAAAAGCTCCGCCAAAAAGTTGACTGGAATTGGTGTCGTGATTTTCTTGCATATCCTGGTGGGCCTGGTGCTAATGGCAGGTATGGCAAAAGACATCATCAAACCGTCAGAAGAACCGGTTGAATTGATGATTATTCAGGATATTAAACCACCAGAACCAGAGCCACCTAAGGAAACCCCACCTGAGCCACCTAAAATTGTAGAAAAAGTGGCACAGGTTCCTGAGGTTAAACCGGTAGAAAAAGTGGTTCCGGTACAGAAAACACAGCCTACACCAACCGTCACTCAACCGGTTGCAGAACCAACGCCTGTAGCTGCAGCAACACCATCCCCAAGTCCGGTGGCTGCACCAGCTCCAGTTGTTGCAGCGGCGCCTGCTGCTCCACCGCAACCAACTGGCGTTACACGCGGCGTATCTCAAGGTGAAGCTGGCTGTAAGAGTCCAGAATATCCACGTGATGCATCAATGAAGGAAGAGCAAGGTAATGTGCTGATCTCTGTCTTTGTGAATACCGACGGCAAAGTGAAAGAGGCCAAAGTAAAAAAATCCAGTGGCAGCCGTTCTCTTGACCGTGCAGCGTCCAAGGCTTTCAGCTTATGTACCTTCAAACCTGCAATGAAAAATGGTGAACCACAAGAATCTTGGTACGACATTCCCTACGAATTTATCTTGGACTGATCCAGACAACAGATTAAAAACAAAATGAGGAGATTCATTATGAAAAACGCACGACACACTTTAAAAAATATCACTGCTGCAAGTGTCATTGCGGCAAGTACTCTACTACCTTTGCAAACCGTATTTGCTGAAGAATCCCCTACACCTGCAACGACAGTCACTGAAACGGCAACCCCAACTCCTGCGACTGTCGCTGAGCCTACACCGCCAGCACCTGCTGCAGCTGAAAAACCTGCCAGCAACCCTTATGGTCTGGAAGCCATGTGGAAAGAAGGTGACATGGTGTCTAAAGTGACCCTGTTCATTCTGGTGATCATGTCAATCGGTACCTGGTACATCATGATCACCAAGTGCTTGCAACAAGGCAAGATTCGCAAACAAGCCAAAGAAGCAGAGCATCAGTTCTGGGAATCTTCTTCATTGGACAATGCAGCGCAAAATCTGGATGAAGCCAGCGTATATCGTTTTATCGCTGAAAAAGGCATCAAGTCAACCAAAAACCATGGCGGTACTTTACTTGAGCGTATCGACTTTAATACCTGGGTTACGATTTCTATTTCACGCGCAGTCGACAAGATTCAAAGCCATCTGAGTGGTGGTCTGGCCTTCCTTGCAACTGTAGGTTCTACTGCACCTTTCGTAGGTCTGTTTGGTACCGTTTGGGGTATTTACCATGCACTGACTGCAATTGGTATTTCAGGACAGGCATCAATCGATAAAGTTGCTGGTCCGGTCGGTGAAGCACTGATCATGACTGCAATCGGTCTGGCTGTGGCAGTTCCGGCAGTACTTGGTTACAACTGGTTAACTCGCCGTAATAAAGCTGTAATGGAAGAAGTTCGTACCTTCGGTTCTGACCTGCATGCTGTACTACTGAGCGGCGAAATCAGCTCAAACAATCCTGTTCACCGCGACACAAAATAAAAATGGGGGTCAACCATGGGAATGATGGTCAATTCAAACGACAGCGATGATGAGGTCATTGGTACCATTAATACCACGCCTCTGGTTGATGTGATGCTGGTACTGCTGATTATTTTTCTGATTACAGTACCGGTTGCAATTCATACCGTACCGGTCGATCTGCCTGAAGAACGTAATGTCCCGTATGAAACCAAGCCGGAAAATATCCAGCTGGCAGTCAATAAAAATGGCGATATTTTCTGGAATGAATCCTATATTCCGGACAAGGCAATTTTACTGACCCGTTTACAGGCAGAAGCCCAGAAACGTCCTCAGCCTGAGGTGCATATTCGCGGTGATCAAAGAACAGCTTTTGAAGCGATTGATCAGGTCATCAGTACTACCCAGCAAGCAGGTATTGGCAAGATTGCATTTGTCACGACCCCGCCCGCTTCACCTTAAGATTGAGGGAGAATCCAGTTATGGGAATGAATGTTGGCTCAAATCAGGATGATGATGTAATGCTGGACGTCAACATGACACCATTGATTGATGTCATGCTGGTCTTGCTGATTATGTTTATTATCACTATTCCATTGCCGAATAATTCGATTAATATCAACCTGCCGAATGGTACACCACCACCGACTGAGGAAAAACCGCCAGAGATTGTGAATTTGCGTCTCGATGCTCAAGGCCAGATCTTCTGGAATGATCAGCCGGTGGCCAATGCTCAAGCGCTGGAAGCCTTATTCAAGACCGTGGCGCAAAAAGCCGATCAGGATCAGATTAAAATCAAGGCTGATCGTGCAACTGAATACAAGCATATCGCGATGGTGATGGCTGCGGCTCAGCGTCTGGAAGTGAAAAAAATCGGAATTGTCAGTAACAACAATTCTTAAGTCTATAGAATCAAAAAACCCAGCATCTGCTGGGTTTTTTATTATTCAATATCTTACATTTGTGACTGGATATAGTTTTGCAGACCAATCAGCTCGATCAAACGTAACTGTTTTTCTAACCAGTAAGTATGATCTTCTTCCGTATCCGACATTTGCTGGCGCAGCATGTCACGGGTCACATAATCGCCCTTCTCTTCACAAAGTTTGACCCCTTGAGCCAGCTTTTCACGGACATGATACTCAAGCTTCAGGTCAGCTTTCAGGCAGGTCACCACATCTTCACCAACTTCGATGTCATCACGCTGCATATTTGGCGTACCTTCAAGAAAAAGGACACGACGGATCAGGGCATCTGCATGCTGTGCTTCTTCCTGCATTTCATGGTCGATGCGTTCAAAGATTTTAGTCAGACCCCAATCTTCATACATACGAGAGTGAATCAGGTATTGATCACGAGCAGCCAGTTCGCCACCGATCAGCATATTTAAATAATCTACGACTTCTGGATTACCGCGCATTTGAATTACTCCCTGCTTTTATCATCCTATTATGGAGAAAAGATTTTTGATTTGCAAAAGCAAAATTATGGTAAATGTCTGATTTTTATATAATTAAAATGAGAAGCACTTGCATTTACGCTCTCTGTTCGGCCAAATCCCATTTATAAAACAACATCTTGCATTTTTCGTTCCGTTTTTATTCATTCTAGCAAGCTGGAATATTCAAACGTTAATTTTTGTAAATATTAATAAGCACTTATCTTGTTGCTTATTTTTATCTTGGACTCACTAGTTTGGTCTGGTTCGTGCATAATTGTGACGATGATGCGAAGTTAAAACAACAATGGTTAAAATATGACATTACAACACAGTACAGCACCCGTTCTGGTGACTGGTGCATCTGGCTATATCGCCAGTTGGGTGATCCAGAAACTTTTAAAACAAGGTTATACCGTACATGCCACTGTACGCGATCTGAATAAAACCCAGAGTTATACGCACCTTGAACAAATTGCAAACAGCAGCCCGGGGACCTTAAAGTTGTTTGAAGCTAACCTGCTCAAGCCCGGTTCTTTTGATGCGGCCATGGAAGGGTGTGAAATTGTCTTTCATATGGCCTCGCCTTTTGTGGTCACCAATTATAAAGATGCGCTCAAAGACATTATTGAACCGGCAATTCTGGGTACGCAAAATGTGCTGAATAGCGTCAATAAAACTGAATCTGTCAAACGTGTGATTGTCACCTCAAGTATTGCCTCAACGTATGGCGATGCGATTGATATTTTGCAAACCGAGCATACCAGTTTTGATGAATCTCACTGGAATACCACCAGTTCAGAAACCCATCAGCCTTATCCATATTCCAAAGTCATGGCAGAACGCAAAGCTTGGGAAATGGCGGAAGCACAGGATCGCTGGGACCTGATCTGTATCAATCCGGCACTGGTCTTTGGGGAGTCCTTAACGCCTAATACTCAATCAGGCAGTGTGGAAGTTCTGCAACAGTTTGCCAATGGCATGACCTTGCTGGGTGTTCCACCGATGTGGAATGGTGTGGTGGATGTTCAAGATGTTGCGGAAGCCCATATCCGTGCTGCATTTAATCCGGAAGCGCATGGCCGTTATATTATCTGTAGTGAGACTTTGAGCCTGCTAGAAATGGGTAAAATCCTGCGTGAAGCATTTGGTCCAAAATTCCCGTTTCCGCGCAACCAGTTGCCAAAAACGGCTTTCAAGATTTTTGGTCCTCTGGCCGGCTTTAGCCGTAAATTTGTTGAACTCAATATGGGTTATCCAATTTTCTTTAATGCACAAAAAAGTAAGGATGAACTCGGTCTGGAATATCGTCCAGTAAAAGAAAGCTTGGTCGAACATTTCCAGCAATTGCTGGATGATGGTGTGGTGAAGAAATATATTCCTTAATTGTACGAGCTCAAACCTGATCTGACAGTGACCGATTTTTTATTGTATCTGTCAGATTAAATTTGAGCTACTACACCGACTTATGCGCCCACAAGCTCACTATTCCTGCATAAAAACAAGCTAAGCAGAAGTCCAACGCGCATTTTTCCACGCTTGCTGTTGCTTTGTATCTAGAAAAGTCCAAGCCACAAAACGACTCTCTTTTTGCCCCTGCGTCATTTTAATAGTTTTTACATCCACTGCACCGCACTTACGCAAGGTATTTAACAGCATAGGCAATGTGGTTTTCTTAGAAACCAGTGTACTAAACCAAAGACATTGCTCAGCAAACTGTGTGCTCTCTTGTACCATTTGGCAAACAAAGCGTTCTTCTCCACCGTCACACCACAGCTCGTTCTTTTGTCCGCCAAAGTTTAACACCACCTTAGAGCGATCAACCGGTTTGCCAAGTTTGCGTAATTTTTGCGTTGCTGTGGCATTTGCCTCATCTTGCGAAGCATGAAATGGTGGGTTACACAGGGTCAAATCAAAACGATCTGAAGGTTTAATCACACCTTTGAAGATATTGCTGGGTGTCTTCTGCAATCGAATCTGAATCCCCTTCCTGAGATTCGGATTTGCCTCCACAATAAATTGAGCACTTTTAACCGATGCAGGATGAATGTCTGAGCCAACAAATTTCCAACCATAACTACGATGCCCAATGATCGGATAAATACAGTTCGCACCTACCCCAATATCTAACACCTGAACTGCACGCCCTGTTGGAATTTGGCCGTTATTATTGTCACTTAACAGGTCAGCCAAATAGTGAATATAGTCTGCTCTACCCGGAATCGGTGGGCAAAGATAATCTTGAGGAATATCCCAATATTGAATGCCGTAAAAATGCTTGAGCAATGCTTTATTGAGCATTTTCACAGCCAGTGGATCAGAAAAGTTGACTGAAAGATCGTTGTATTGATTCAGGCTGACAAAAGGTGCAAGTTCCGGACAACTCTTGATCAGCTGAGGAAAATCGTAACGACTACGATGCAGATTTCGTGCATGTAATTGCGATTTTTGTTGCGGAAAAGATTTCTTTGCTTGCGCCATGTGTATGCCAATCATCAAAGGGAGAACAGAATCAATCAGGCAGGATCTATACCTGCAAATGAATCTATTGTACGTGAATTCAACTTACATTACCGAACCCGTCCTTGTATTTGTCTATCCTCCCCTCTCATTCACCTATAGTTTTGAACTAGCAATAAAAAAGACACCTTAAGATTCATCATCCTGGGTGTCTTTTTTATTTGAGTCATTGTTTAGAGCTAATTATTCTTCGATTTGCCCATGCTCCTTCATCAAAGCAATAAATTGCGCTTCATTGATCACGGGCACACCGAGTTTTTCTGCTTTATCGAGCTTAGAACCGGCTTTTTCACCCGCCACCACGCATTTGGTCTTGCTAGAGACACTGCCACTGACCCGTGCACCTAAGGCTTGCAGTAATTGCGTCGCTTCATCACGTCCCATAGAGCTTAAAGTTCCAGTCACTACCCAGCTTTCGCCATTCAGTGGTTGGCGCGTTGGTGCAATTGGCGCATCCCAATGAATACCGGCAGCCAACAAGCGATCCAACACTTCCAGATTATGCGGTGCCTGGAAGAAATCAACAATCCACTCTGCTGTAATATCACCAACATCCGGTGTTTTCTTTAAAGCGTCTACATCGGCACTACGTAAAGCGTCGAGAGTCTGGAAAGTATTGGCCAGCATACGTGCTGTCGTTTCACCTACACCGCGAATACCGAGTGCATAAATAAACGCTGCCAATGTAGTTTTCTTGCTGTTCTCAATCGAATCAATGAGATTCTGCACGGATTTTTCACCCATTTTTTCGATTTGCAGCAATTGCTCACGATGCTCATGCAAGTGATAAATATCCGAAACATCTTTCAAAAGATTGAGATGTAACAGTGACTCCACCCAGCGATCGCCCAGACCTTCGATATCCATAGCCTTACGTGAAACAAAGTGACGAATAGTTTCGATGCGCTGCGCCGCACAATACAGTTCACCTGAACAACGTGCCAGTGCTTCACCTTCCGGCATCACCACGGGTGAATCACACACTGGACAGTTCTCAGGTAAATGCACTTCGACTGCGTCAACAGGACGAAATTCTGGCCAGACTTTTTCAACCTTAGGAATCACGTCACCACTACGATAAACACTGACGGTATCCCCGATTCTTACATCCAGACGGTGAATTTCACCAATATTATGCAGCGTTACATTGGAAACGGTTACACCACCCACTGCAACCGGATTCAACCGTGCCACAGGCGTTAGAGTCCCGGTACGACCCACTTGCCAGTCAATATTTTCAACAGTGGTCAATGCAGCCACTGCTGGGAATTTATAAGCCGTTGCCCAACGTGGTTCACGGCTCAAGAAACCTAGTTTTTGTTGCTGTTTAAGGTCATTGACCTTAATGACCATACCATCGATTTCGACACTGAGTTTAGAACGTTCTTCAATGATCTGCTCGTAAACTTTTTGCACTTCCTGGATGCTACTGCAGATGAAATGGCGCTCACCCACAGCAAAGCCAAACTGCTGTAGCCATTCCAGACTGCCTGACATTGTGGTTTGACCATGATGAGGAACACACTGGGCAATTCCATAAGCATAAAAAGCCAAAGGTCGAGAAGCTGCAATATTCGGATCAAGCTGGCGTAAACTGCCGGCCGCGGCATTACGTGGATTGGCAAAAGTTTTTTCGCCTTTCGCAGCATTGGCTGCATTCAGGCGTTCAAAGCCAGATTTCGGCATCAGCACTTCGCCTCGCACTTCCAGTAATTCTGGAATCACGCCATTCACTGGAGACAAGAATTTCGGCAGGTTACGAATGGTTTTGACATTCTGGGTAATATCTTCGCCAGTTTCCCCATCACCACGAGTGACACCACGAACCAGTACGCCATGTTCATACCAGAGGGAAATTGCCAGACCGTCAAATTTCAGCTCAACATCGTATTCAATCTTTTGATTGGGTAAACGCTCTTCAATACGGCGTGCGAAAGCAAACAGATCATCCTGATTAAACACGTTGCCTAAAGACAGCATTGGCACCGCATGCGTTACGGTCAGAAATTTGGAAAGTGCCTGACCGCCTACTTTCACTGTCGGTGTGTCTGGCTGTTGTAAATGTGGATATTGTTCTTCTAAAGCTTTGAGCTGATGAAAGAGCTGATCATATTCACTGTCTTCAATCGTAGGTTGATCCATCACATAATAAGCATGATTATGCTTGGCAAGCAGTTGAATCAATTGACGCATTTGCGCAATGACAGTGGCATCTTGGGTCATAATTTCACCATAAAAAAGGGCGGAAAATCCGCCCTATACAATATTCAGCTTTTCGCTATTATAAAAATCGGATTCTGCAGATTCAATATTGGAATATTAAACTTCTGCAGTCTGTCCAGCACGATAATCAATCGCCTGATGACGCCAGAATTCACGTAATTGTGGGGTCATTTCCTGCTGGTTCTGATCATAGACCAGACCATCCACTTCACGCGCAATCAGACGTGAAATGCTGTCCATAGTATCGAAGGCATTCTGTACATCGCTATGCGGTAAAGCCAGGAAGAACGCCAAACCTTTGACTTCTTCAGTCGACAGAGTTTCTAAGTCAAAACCTTCCATACCGGTATCTGCCATACGCAATACCGAAAATAGCAATTTCGAGCCATCTTCACTATAACGATGGAAACATGCCAGCTCACCATAACGCAGGCCATATTTCAGTAAAACTTTTAGAGTTTTTTCGCCTGAAAGAGCACGGCCCTGTGGATAAACATGCAATGAAATAATCGTTTCAGCATTAGCCAGCGAACATTCTTCATCCACAATTTTTTGCTCATGGAGATGTGCATCCAGAATACTACTTTCATCATTGAAGTCAGAAATTTCAGCTTTCTCGATATTGCTATTCAGGCTAAATTCAGCTGCTTTAGGTTCTTTTTCTGCTTCTGCTACGTCTACTATTTCAGGCTTGTTTTCTTGTTCAGCAGATGTTGCGGTTTCTTCAGCTTTGGTTACTTCCGGTTCTGCTTCCTCTGCAACCACCGGTGTATCGAGTGGACTTGCTGCTTTGCTTTCTGGCTGGACGGTTTCAGTCAAAGTTGGCTCTACTTTGGCTGCTTCTTGTTGTTCTGCCACAGGTGCAATGTTGTCTACTGCTTCTTCATTCAGGCTCGGTTCAACACGTGCAGCTGCCGGACTTTCGGTTTTAGACAGTTGAGAACGTACATGCCTCGGAATAACCGGAGTCTGACTGTCAGGATCAATATGCAGATCCGCATCCAGTGACGGTACAGCCTCCGCAGGTTTTTTCAAGATCAGTCTTATGCCGAATAGCATAATCACAATTGCAATAACAATCCCGATAATTGTGGTGATTTCCATGTTATACCTCCGCAGCTAAGCCGTATTCTTTTGCCTGTTCCAAATTTACTGTCACTAATTTTGAGGTTCCCGGTTCAGGCATGGTTACACCTAAAAGATCAGTCGCCATCATCATTGCAAGTTTGTTATGGGTAATATAAATAAATTGCACTTGTTCAGAAAGCTCTTTGACTAAATTACAAAAACGTCCCACATTGGCATCGTCCAGCGGTGCATCCACTTCGTCCAATACACAGAATGGTGCCGGATTTAAGCGGAAAATTGCAAAGACCAGTGCTAATGCGGTTAAAGCTTTTTCACCACCAGAAAGTAATGCCAGTGAACTGTTACGCTTGCCCGGTGGGCGAGCCATCAGTTTTACACCCGATTGCCATCCATCTTCAAGACTTAAACTCGCTTCACCGCCCTCAAATACTTTCGGGAACAGGTTTTGTAGCTCGGCATTGACCTGATCGAAGGTATTCATAAACAGCTTACGGGTTTCCTGATCAATACTTTTCATTGCTGCCTGCAGCTGTTCAACGGTATTTTCCAGATCCTGAATCTGATGGTTGAGTTCATCATAGCGTTTCGAAACTTCTTCATACTCTTCAGAAGCTGCCAGATTCACTGCACCCAGTTTATCGAATTGAGCCTGGGCTTTTTCCAGTTTAGCCTGATGTACTTTTACATCAATATTTAGCCCTGAAATTACTTCACTATTCAACTCTTTCAGTTGTTCTGAATAATGCTGTAAATCAGATCTGGCAGCTTGCCAAGCCAGACGTTTGGCTTCAAGTTCAGTACGCAGTTGTTCATCTTGCTGCTGGAAAGTATGGCGCTGCTCAGTCAGGTGCTGCTGCTTGCTCTGGATCTGATTCAGCTCGATCTGCCAGTCTGCCCAGGTTTTTTGCAGTTTTTCCGTGATCAGTGCCTGTTCATTGAACTGGCTCTGTAAAGCAGGTAATTCCAGCTGTACCGGATCGACAAACTTTTTGGCCTGTTCTATTTGCGCAATAATCTGTTGATATTGCTCTTTTAAAAACAGCTGGTCTTTTTCCAGCAGTTCAGCCTGCTGCTGACTTTGTACCGTTTGACGGCGCAGTACTTCTAATTCCTGCTGCGCCTGCTGAGTGACTAGCTGTGAGTCTTCCAGCTGGGCATTGAGTTCTTCCAACTGAAATTGCAAGGTCTTGTAATTGGGCAGTGCCTGTTCCAGTTTCAGATTCAGTGCATGCAGATCAATTTCCAGATCATCTTTCTGCATCGCATCTTCTTCCAGCTGCTCATCCAGTTGCTGTAACTGGTTCTGCAATTGCTGTTTCTGTACCGCAAAGGCCTGCGTCGCACTCTGAACTTTGGCAATGTTCAGATCAAGCTGTTGTAACTGCTTTTGTGCCTGCTTCTGCTGCTCATTGATGCTTTGAATCTGGCTTTGCAAAGCTTTTACTTGAGCAGTGAGTTCAGGAAGCTGTTGCTCTAGATCTGCGAATTTTGGTTCAAGCTGAATCAGTTGCTGCTCGATTTCATCCAGACGAATACGATGACTCAGTGCTCCTTGTCCCGCCTGACTGGCTTCATCATAGTCCAGTGCAATCATCCAGTCGGGGCCGACATGATAGCCATCCAGACTTAAGATCGACTGGCCTGTTCTCAGCTGAGTTTGTAAACCAAGTGCCTGTTTAAAGTTCTCAGCTACGGCCACCTGTTGCCAGAGCGAATATTGAGGCGCTTCAATCCAGTCTGCTAAACAAGGGAGCCCATCAAGCTGAATATTATCCTGTGTCGTCTGAGCTTTGAGCTGGCGTGCACTATTTTCCAAAAAATGCTCAGTTTCTTCTAGTACTTGTGCAGAAAGCCATTTCGCCAGGAACTTTTCAATCAGGCTGGCATGAGCTTTGGCCTGTGGATTCAGCTTCAGCACCTGCATTAACTGCACCGCATCCGCTTTGGCGTTTGGATTGGCTTTGGTCAGTAACTGGCTCAGGTTTTTGCGTTCTGAATGCAGTACCTGAATTTCTGATTTCAGCTGCATGAGCATTTGCTGCTGACTTGCCTGTTCTGCCTGTAGCTGCTCAAGCTCAGTTTTCAGTGTTTTGAGTTGAGCCTCAAAGCCAGTGATTTGCTGTTCAGTTTCAGCTCTATCAGTCTGATACTGTTCCAGCTCATCTTGCTGCGCCTGCTGCTGAATTTGTGCTGCCTGCTGTTGCAAGGTTTCTTTTTGCTGTTCAATCCGGACAATATTTTTAGCCAGCTGTTCACTTTGTGCCAGCATTTGCTGTTTACGTTGTTGCTGTTGCTCAACCTGGGTTTTAATTTGAGCAAACTGGGCAGCAATTGTGCCTTGCTGGAATTTCAGATCAGTCAGACCTTGGTTTTGTTCCTGACTTTGACCTTCCTGCTTCTGCAATTGTGCAGTCTGATCTTCGAGTTGTTGATGCAGGGTGTCCAGTTGCAATTCAATCAGCTGTAAACGTTCTTTGGTTTGTGCTTTTTGTTCTTCCAGCTTCACCAGACTGCTTGAGTTCTGCTGCAATAAGGACTGCTTTTGCTGCAGGGTCATTTCCAGTTCGCTGAGCTTTTTCTCAGCCTGTTGCCATTCAGTTTGTAGCGGTGTGGACTGTTGAATCAAGCGCTGGAACAGTTCACTGGTCGCTCCCAGATCATGCTCAACAGTAGTCAATTCAGAACGTACCAGCTTAAAATTCTCGCCCAGCGTATTCATCTGCACAGTATATTCTTCTTGCAGACGCTGGCTCTGCTCACACTGGAACGACAGGATTTCAATCTTGATGGTACGGATCTGGCCTTCCAGTTCCTTATATTGAATGGCAGTTTCTGACTGGCGTTTCAAGGTTTTAAGCTGAGACTTGAGTTCAGAGGCAATATCTTCCAGACGCGACAGGTTCTGCGTCGTGTGATCCAGATGCAGCATGGTCTCGCGGCGACGTGCCTGATAACGGGAAACCCCGGCAGCTTCTTCAATAAAAACCCGCATTTCTTCCGGCTTGGCATCTACCAGACGGTTAATCATGCCCTGTTCAATAATTGCATAAGAACGCGGCCCCAGACCGGTTCCCAAGAAAATATCGGTAATATCACGACGTCGGCATTTAGTGCCATTCAGGAAATATTCAGACTTGCCATCACGGTTGACCTGACGACGCACTGCCAGCTCATTATAGGCATTATACGCACCGCCCAGCTTGCCATAAGTATTATCAAAACGCAGTTCTACACTGGCGATGCCCACCGGTTTGCGCTTGGCTGTTCCGGTAAAAATCACATCCTGCATGCTGCCACCACGTAGTTGGCGCGCACTGGACTCACCCATCACCCAGCGTATGGCATCAATCACATTTGATTTACCACAACCATTGGGTCCCACCACTGCAGTCCGGTTATCCTTGAAGTGTAAGGTAGTACTGTCAGCAAAAGATTTGAAGCCTGAAAGTTTTAAACTGCTTAAACGCATAGTGTCCTGATTTAACGTCGTGAGCGTCTGGCCCACGCGAGTTCAATTTGTTTCATCCGTATCAGAGATTCCAACACAAGGTTGCGCAAGTGTCGACAAAAATCTTCCATAAATAACGTCGCCTGATGGGATTTACGAATTAAAATCGCTTCCGTCACCAGTTTAAATAATTCAAAAGATTCCTGTAGCTCACGTCTTGAAATATTCAGGGTCAGAAAATAGCTACGGCGTAAAGATGGCAGCAGTTCCTGATAGTAGCGCATCAGGTAAAGATTACCGACCATCTCCTGTTGCTGGGCCATTCCCTGAAAGATCAAATCATAAAACTTTTCGATATGGCCTTGGCGGGTTTCGGCTTCCAATTGTTCTAATAGTAGCTGAATGCGCTCTGCCTCATGACTGCGCCAGGTCTCTGCCATGCGATGTACCATCTGCCCCAGCAATAAAGAGGTCAGGTCAAACAGGGCACGAACCTGCATGGCCGACATTTCCGAAACAATGGCGCCACGACGCGGGAAGATTTCAATCAGCTGGGTACGTTCAAGCAAGAGCAAGGCTTCACGGACTGATCCCCGACTGACGTCAAGTTCCGATGCAATTCTGAGTTCCTGGATGCGTTCGCCTTCAACTAGTTCACCCCGGATAATCTGTTCACTGATATGCTTGGCAATCTGTTCAGACAAACTGTGTGCTTCTTGTTGTTGCATACTGTTCCTGTCTTATTTTTATTGATGCAAGTGCAGTCATTCTGGATGACTTTTCAGTTATTAAACGGCTTTTTTGCAGAAAATACTTTGACATTGTCAGACAATCTTGTGTCTATACAGCCAACCCAGTCAAAAAAAAAGGAGAATAGTGACCTATTCTCCTCAAAAAATTTAGCTGATAAAAAATGAGTAGTTCAGGCAGTAAAGCCTTGATAGATAAAATACAGACCAACTGTAGTCAATAAGGCCGCAAAACATTTTTTTAATAGAACTGGTGATAATAAATGCGCCACTTTTGCACCAAATTTTGCAGTGATAAAACTCATCACACTAATACCAATAAACGCATAAATATGAATATAACCAATCGTATTTGGTACTTCGACTTCAGCTTTCTGACCAAACCAGATGAAACCTAAGGCACCAGCCACTGCGATCGGCAAACCGCAGGCAGCAGAAGTGGCTACTGCTTTCTGGATGACGACACCACAACGATTCAGGAAAGGCACAGTCAAACTGCCGCCACCAATCCCGAATATGGCCGATGCCACGCCAATGCCACCACCCGCTGCCAACTGTAATGCGGCTGAAGGCAATTTCTGATTCGGATCAACCTGATAATGCGCGCCTCTAAACATTCTGAATGCAATCCAGACTGCAAAGAAGCCAATCAGCAATTGCAGGCCTTGGCCCGATAAATAATCTGCAATTCCAGCTCCCAAGAATGAGCCAATGACCAGGCCGGGTGCCAGATTACGCACCACATCCCATAACACTGCCCCTCTCTGATGATGTGCCATCACCGAACTGATTGAGGTCACAATAATTGTGGCCAGAGAAGTTCCGACTGCCATATGCATAATCACGCTTGGATCGTACTGGAGCTGGGTAAAAACAATGTACAGAATTGGCACGATAATCAGACCACCACCCACGCCAAACAGGCCTGCGGCAAATCCTGCAATTGCACCAATCAATAAATATATGATTAACTCCATAACGACATTTACCACGTTTAGATTCAAATGGATGTAGAAACTCGCGAACTGCAGCAACGTTTAAGTCAAGCAGGCCAACTCCCTGAAGTGTTGCTGATCAAGCCGATCACCACATCGACCAATGACGATGTCCGGGAACTGGCAACCAAAGGGGTACAACAGGTACTAGTGTGTAGCCGCGTGCAAACCCAGGGACGTGGACAGCGTCAACGTCAGTGGATTTCTCCTGAGGGGAACATCTATTTAAGCACATTGCTGCATACACAAAAAGTAATCGATGGTCGCCTGGCACTGGAAATTGCATTAAATATCCTGCAAATGCCAAGCCTAAAAGGACTGGACTTGCAGGTGAAATGGCCCAATGACCTGTACAGCCTGCAGGGGAAATGGGGTGGCATTCTGATTGAACCGATTTCGACTCAACAGGTGGTGGTTGGTGTCGGGATCAATATCAGCCCACTCATGGAAAGCATTCCAGACCAGCAGGTC
This sequence comes from Acinetobacter sp. YH12137, assembly GCF_013418535.1. Taxonomy (NCBI): domain Bacteria; kingdom Pseudomonadati; phylum Pseudomonadota; class Gammaproteobacteria; order Moraxellales; family Moraxellaceae; genus Acinetobacter; species Acinetobacter sp. YH12137. The sequence continues at coordinate 27,683 of NZ_VPBW01000022.1, forward strand.
ACCTCTCTGACTGAATTGGGACTACCACATACTTCACGTGTAGATCTGATTGCCGAGTTGTATCTGGCTATTCAGCAAGCGGGGGAATGGTTTAATTATGGCAGTCAGAATCTGCCGGCACGGTTTAACCAATATGCTGCATTTTTCCAGCAAACAGTTGAATTTACTGATATTCAGGGCCAATATTCCGGAACTTTCCTCGGCATTCAAGACGATGGTGCGGTCATTATCGAAACGAATGCAGGTACGCAGACATTTTATCAGGGGCAACTCCGTCTTAAAAACGGTGGCTGAACAGGCATCATTCAATGAAAAAACTATGGTTGGATATCGGCAATACACGGCTCAAGTACTGGATTACGGAGCAGAACCAGATCATTGAACATGCCGCGGAAATGCATTTGCAATCCCCTGCCGACTTACTTCTTGGCTTGATTCAGCACTTTAAGAGTTTAGGCTTGCATCAGGTCGGGATTTCTTCCGTGCTGGACAAAGCAAATAATACCCGAATTCAATCGATTCTGACCTGCCTGAACATTCCTGTAGTTTTTGCCAAGGTACAGGCACGCTATGCCGGTTTGATCTGTGGCTATGATGATCCTTCCCAGCTTGGGATTGACCGCTGGTTGCAGGTGCTGGCCGTTGCCAAGTCGACCGAGCAAAATTACTGTGTCATCAGCTGCGGGACTGCCCTGACCATTGATCTAGCCCAAGGTCAGAAACATCTCGGCGGTTATATCCTGCCGAATCTGTATTTACAACGCGATTCCCTGATCCAGAATACCAAAGGCATTAAAATCCCGGATGCAGCTTTCGAGGAACTCAGTCCTGGGCGCAATACCATTGATGCCGTACATCATGGCATTTTATTCGGTCTGCTCAGTACCATTGAAAAAGTACTGCAAGATTTTCCGGCACAGCTGATCCTGACCGGTGGAGATGCTGCACTCTTTGCCCAGCATCTCGAACGGTTTCAGCCTATTATTGAACCCGATTTATTGCTTAAAGGCCTGCAGCATTTTGCAGATCATTTGCCAAACACAGTTTGAGCAGCTCGAGCAACTTTGAAAAATCTGCATAGCCATCCAGCTTGTTAAAATGCCCTGCATTTTTGATTTCAAAAATCTGTGCATTCAGGCTATGGCCCAAACGCAGTGAAATCGGTGCAGGCACATAAGGATTATTGCTGGAAAGCAGCATTACAAAACGTTTGGCGCCAAGTGATAAATTGTTCAGATCTAGCTTTACTGCCTGTACCATTTTGTTTAGTTCCGACCAGGCCACCAGTGGTGTATCAAAAGCTGCGACCAGCATTAGCCCGCCAATTTTCAACTGTGTACGGTTATAGTGTTCTTCGAGAAACTTTAGAGCACTTAAGCCACCCAAGCCATGCGCAACAATGAAACTATGCTCATCCAGATGTGGAATCTGCAGTTTCAGGTTGTGCTGCCATTCTTCCAGATCGGGTTGAAAAGGATTGGCCAGCATGATCCGTTTGGCCTCGAACCCGGCGTCTTTGATCTGCCGGCTTAACCACGGATACCAGTGGTCATTTGAGGTCGCCTGATAGTCAGGCACGATATAGACTTTCTTCGTTATATTTTTCATAGCATTGTACTTATTATATTGAGAGCAAAATGCTCCGAAAAAAATTAAGTTTTTAATTATTTATTAGCGGATGAAATTCAATATTCCTTATTTAATTTCATCCTGTCATCATTGAACCGATCTGTTCATCATCCTCCCTATTCAGTGGAAGATTGAATCAGATAAGGCTGAATCACTCGCCAGACTTCCGGCAGTTCAGTACAGCCTTGCGAATTAATAAAATGTCCTTGATGCTCGGCACAGACTACAATTGCATCCAGACTTTCCGCTTGCTCCAGACTAAAGTCAGGCTGAACCCGATCATCACCTTCCGAATAAATCACTACACGTTCATCAATCTGGCGTTTTAGTAAATCAAAATCCACTTCAGCCGCGTCAATGAACGGATTAACTTCTTCCAGACGTCCCAGTCTGCCATTGAAACCGGCCACCAAAACCAGTTGTTTGATTCTCTGATTTTTTAATTCGCGACTTAAATAATGTAATGCAGCCAGACAACCCAGACTATGCGCAATAAAAATACTGTTTTCGTCAATCCCGTCAATCTGTTCACGCATTTGCTGTTCCCAGACCTCCAGTTTTGGCGTAGTTGACGGGTCAAGTCTGAGTACTTTCAAGCTGACATGTTCCTGCTGGGCTTTTTCCTGAATCCATGGAAACCAGTTTTCTTCAGGACTTGCGGTATAGCCATGCACCACAATCACTTGAGTCATTAGATACATCCTTCTGTATTATTTTATTTCGAATGTTTTCGAGTCTGCCTGATTTTTCTGGAAATTTGGGTAAGCAAATGTTGTTTTGTTTAAACTGGATATAAAAGAAAATACAGACAATAAAAAAGGCGCTGTACGCGCCTTTTTTATTTAAAACAGTTATTTTTTGTCGTTGCCGCCGAACAGTGGGCCCATACCACCGCCACCGCCAAACTGTTTTTGCAGACCGCTCAGTGATTTCATCATTTTTGCCATACCCGACGGATTAGCAAATTTCTTCATCATCTTCGCCATTTGCGCATGCTGTTTAATCAGCTTGTTGACTTCTGAGACTTCCATACCGCAACCTGCTGCAATACGCTTTTTACGGCTTGGATTCATCAGGTCAGGGTTACGGCGCTCCTTGATAGTCATCGACTGGATAATCGCTTCCATTTTCTTCACTTGCTTTTCAGGATTCGCATGCGCAATTGCGTCTTGAATACCAGAATTGCTCATGCCTGGAAGTTTGTCCAGGAAGCCCATCATGCCGCCCATCTTGTTCATCTGCTCGAATTGCATCAGCATATCTTCAAAGTTGAAGCTACCGCCTTTCTGCAATTTCTTCGCCATTTTCTCGGCTTTTTCTTTGTCGATTTTGCGTTCAACTTCTTCGACCAAAGAAAGGACGTCACCCATACCCAGAATACGCTGTGCCACACGTTCCGGATGGAAAGGTTCCAGCGCATCCAATTTTTCGCCCATACCGAGGAACTTGATTGGCTTGCCAGTAATCGCACGAACAGACAGTGCTGCACCACCGCGCGCATCACCATCGGTTTTAGTCAGGATCACACCCGTCAAAGGAAGCGCATCGTTAAATGCTTTGGCTGTATTCGCCGCATCCTGACCGGTCATGGCATCAACCACGAACAGGGTTTCAGTCGGATTAATCGCTGCATGCAGCTCTTTAATCTCTTCCATCATATCGTCATCGATATGCAGACGACCTGCAGTATCGACAATCAGTACATCGGCAAACTGGATTTTTGCCTGTTCAATCGCACGATTAACGATGCTGATCGGTTTTTCAGTAGCACTCGATTCAAGGAAAATCGCGCCAACTTCGCCAGCCACTGTCTGTAACTGCTTGATCGCAGCCGGACGATAAACGTCGGCAGACACCATAGCTACTTTTTTCTTTTGACGCTCTTGCAGGAAGCGCGCAAGTTTGGCTGCAGTCGTGGTTTTACCCGCACCCTGCAAACCGGCAAGCAGTACCACCACCGGTGGTTTTGCTGCAAGGTCAAGGCTTTCATTAGCCTCGCCCATCATTTTGGTCAATTCGTCATAGACGATTTTGACGAAGGCTTGCCCTGGTGATAACTGAGTCATCACTTCCTGGCCTAATGCTTCTTCCTTAACTTTCGCGATAAATTCACGAGTTACAGGTAACGCAACGTCGGCTTCAAGAAGTGCCATACGTACTTCACGTAACGTATCTTTAATATTGTCTTCGGTTAGCTGCCCTGAGCCAGTAACATTTCTTAAACTCTGCGTGAGTCGTTCTGTTAAGGTATCAAACATTGCAAAATCCGCTTAAAATAGCCAGTAGCAAAAAATTGTTTCTTAAAATAGAAAATTTATGCATAGAATGCTATAGGATACTGTAGTTCGCACTGAATTTATATAAATGAATATTCATCACCCTTAAAAAGGTTTGACATGCTTAGCCTACCCTTGGTTTACACGATCTTAGCATTAATCGCTTATACCTCCTCTTTTTGGTATCTGTTCATTCATTTAATGACTAAACGTACTCCAAATCAATGGTTTGTCGGCTTAACAGCTTTAGTTGGACTGGTACTGCATGCTTTGGTTTTATCAGGTGACATGTATACCCCGATGGGGATGAATTATGATGTATTTGCCTTACTTTCCTTTACGTCAGGGCTAATGCTGCTGCTAAGTATCATTTACAGTACCTATCGGCCGATTATTGCGCTAAACCTGATTGGTATTCCCGTCGCTGCAACCGGCCTAATTCTCGGTTTCAGTTTCACCCAGCCAGCGAAAGTCATTGCACAGAATTCTCTAGGCCTGGATATTCATATTATCTTGTCCCTATCCGCTTATGCTGTGTTATTGATGGCGACGATTCAGGCCGTCATTTTGCGGTTTCAGGATCGTGAACTGAAGAAAAAACAGAAACGTCGGGTTTGGGTTAATCTGTTGCCCTCCTATCAGGATATGGAATCTTTATTGTTCGATATGCTGATGACCGGTTTCATTTTACTGACACTGGCATTGGGTTTTGGCTTCTTTACCATCGATAATTTCTTTGCCCAGCATCTGGCCCATAAGACTGCCTTTAGTATTGTGTCCTGGCTGGTTTATGGTGCATTACTGATTGGCCACTGGAAATTTGGCTGGCGTGGTCAGAAAGCAGTGCGCTTTACCCTGCTTGGGTTTGGCCTGCTGGCGCTCGGCTTTATCGGTTCCAAATTTGTGCTAGAAATGCTGTTAAACAAATAAGCTGATTGATCTTCGATCGGTATTATAAAAGCCCAGCTAAGACTGGGCTTTTTATTTAATTATCCTTTTCTTGATCTGGATTTATCCTTCCCACTCGTAGCGATAGCGGCCAACTCACCACCCGGGGCAATTCTGGATCTTCCCATTCTGGCAATAAGGCATCTGCCAGTACATTCAGCGGATTATGTCCGAGTGCCTGGGTGGCTGCTTTTACGGCTGACCAGGTACTCATATAGCCTATCAGTTGGTAAAAGTTCCACTCGACTTGTAATACCGGCGGCTGTACAGAAATTTCCTGAAATGGAAATGGCAGATTTTTGTATCCTTCATCGACATGGCGACGTTCAGGTGCCCAATAGGGTGCGATCGTCACTTCATAAAAATGTCTGAAATAATGATTCAGATGTTCTTCATCAATGCTGAATACCCCATAACTAATAAGAGCCAGAATGGCATTGGATTTTGCAATACGGCGAACTTCCGCATAGAACTTGTCCAGATCCAGCCAATGGGCAGCTTGTGCGACTGAAATCAGATCTACACTCTGGTCAACACATGGGATTTCTTCGGCTAAGGCCTGATGATATTGAATTTTCGGATGAGGTTTGGCCTGTGCGATTTGTTCGCTACTCGCATCAATGGCAATGATCTGATCAAAATAATGCGCCAAAACCTCTGAAAACTGTCCTGAGCCACAGCCGACGTCTAAAGCCAATTTGGTACTCGTTGATAGCTCTGCCAGCATCTTCCCCAAAGTGTCCGGATAATGCGGGCGAAACAAGGCATAATCTTGGGACTGCTGGGAGAAATGGTCTTTAAATTCCCGCCTTTCCATCTGCACTTTCCTGACCTGTTTTCTAACAGCTTAACTCGATCCGGAAAGGCGACAATAGGAATTTGGTTTCATTTCCAATAATTTTTAAAACTAAAAAATTAGCGTATTTTAATTATCTAAATTTTTTAAAAATCAGCGAGTTTAACTATTTTGCTTGATTTGATAATCCGCTTTAAAGTTCTGATAACTACGTCGCTCTGCGGAATTTTCGGTTAAAGCTTTTACTTCCTGCATGGTATTCAAGCAACGTGCAGTGAGCTGGATATATTGCTCGGTGCCATGGCTTTTCCAGGCAATTTCTTTTTCTTCTAAGGGCCGAACTACTTTTGCCGGACTGCCAAGTACCAGATTATTTGCTGGCACTTTGAATTTGGCCTTAACTGTACTGTTGGCCCCAACAATGACATTCTCCCCGATTTCGGCCTCATCCAGAATCACACTATTCATACCGATCAGGGCATTTTTTCGTACCACGCAGCCATGCAGAATGGCACCATGACCGACATGGCCATATTCTTCAACCAAGGTCACACTGTCCGGAAATCCATGGATGGTACAGGAGTCTTGGACATTGGCATTTTTCTGGATATGAATCCGGCCAAAATCGGCACGCAGCGAAGCGAACGGACCAATATAAACTCCGGCTTCAATGATCACATCACCGATCAGCACAGCCGTAGGATGGATATAAGCTTCAGGGCTGACGACAGGAATCACCCCATCAATCGCATAACATGGCATAGACTCCTCCTTGAGCTATTACATTCATGATTTTTTAAAATATTAAAAAGTCAATTCCGGCTGCTTTAAGCCACCAAAACGTTTATAAAATTGTGGATGTGCAGGTGGCATAAGGCCTTCCGCTGTCCGGGCAGTCTCCAGGAAAAACTCATCTCCTGCTGCAAATACTGCCTGATATAGATTGGTACTTAAGTTACGTGCAATCAGTGACAACCAGTCTGTTGGTAACAGTTCAAATGGCAGATTCGGGTCTTTCAGTAAAATACGGCGATACTGGTGGATCAGCAGGATACGGATCTGAAAGGCTTGTACTGGATCCAGTTCCTCTTCATTTTCCACCAGATAGAAAAATTCACGGAAATCACTAATAAATTTTTCATAACGCTGATGCAATTCCGGGATTGGCCAATTGGTTTCAACCATGCGTTTAATGGTCGGATAAGATTCCTGCCAAAGCTGTAAAGTTTCAGCACGGAATACTACCACCTGATCGGTCATCTTGTTATTCAGTAAAAGGTTTTGCAGTTTCTGCTGATCACAACCCGGATAGGCCATGACATTGGTCGCGATATTGGCAAAGCCCAACCATTCCAGTTCTTTTTTCAGTGTCTGTTTATTTTCCAGTTCAACTGAACTGAGCAGAACCAGATCCCATTTCTGATCCCATTCATTATGTTGGAAGCTGTAAATTTTCTGGTCTGCGGTAATAAAACGCTGACGGCTGCTTTCGGTAATCCGGTAATAACTGGTGCGGCCAATTTTTTCAGAACTCAGCCAGCCATTTTGTACCAGACGGAATACGGCGGTACGCACAGAACGCTCATTGAAGCCGAATACATCCATCAGCTGAATCAGGCTGGCAAGACTAATGACTCCCCCGCGGTGATAAATACTGTCACCAAAAATCGTCATTACCAATGAGGTTCCACTGAGGGTCTCATTCTGAATGAAATCATCAATTACTTGTTTTAATTTCGGATTCATTACGTTCAATTTACCTTGTTAAAGCCGGATGACAGACCTGAGCCTGTCATCCAGACGTATTTAAGCGGACTTTCGGATATCAAACACCCGCTGAGCCTTACCTTCAGAACGTGGCAAGCTACCTTCCGGTAAAACTTCCACACTGACACTAATCCCGACCATGGTCTTGATTTGTACTTTCAGCTGATTTGCCAATTGGTGTGTCATATTTATAGCACTATCTTTACGCATTTCGGTACGAATATGCAATGTATCCAGATGACCCTGTTTACAAATCTGAATCTGATAATTTGGAATAAGCTGCGGAATATGCAGGATTTGCTCTTCAATCTGTGATGGGAACACATTCACGCCACGAATAATCATCATGTCATCACTGCGACCGACAATCTTGTCCATACGACGCATGGTACGCGCTGTACCTGGCAATAAGCGTGTCAGATCACGGGTACGGTAACGAATTACCGGCATACCTTCTTTGGTAATGGTGGTAAATACCAGTTCACCCAGCTCACCATCAGGTAATACTTCACCAGTTTCCGGATGGATAATTTCAGGATAGAAGTGATCTTCCCAGATGGTAGGACCATCTTTGGATTCCAGACATTCCATCGCCACACCCGGCCCCATCACTTCAGAAAGGCCATAAATATCCAGTGCATCAATACCCAGACGTTCTTCAATTTCACGGCGCATTTCATTGGTCCATGGCTCTGCACCAAAGATACCTGTCTTGATTGAACAGTCTTTGGCAGTTCCGAATTTTTTCTCCAGACATTCAATAATGTTCAGACAGTATGATGGAGTGACCATTAAAGCTGTTGGCTTGAAATCATGAATCAGCTGGGCCTGCTTGTCGGTCTGGCCACCTGACATTGGAATTACGGTAGCGCCCAGACGTTCTACACCATAATGTGCACCTAGACCACCAGTAAACAGGCCGTAACCATAAGATACCTGAATCGTATCTTTACTGCTGAGTCCTGCTGCACGTAACGAACGTGCCACCACATCTGACCAGGTCGTAATGTCATTCTGGGTATAACCGACTACAGTCGGCTGACCTGTAGTACCTGAAGAAGCATGTACACGGACAATCTGCTCCTGAGGCACAGCAAACATGCCAAATGGATAGTTTTCGCGCAGATCCTGCTTGGTGGTGAACGGGAATTTTGCCAGGTCTTCCAGTGATTTTAAGTCATCCGGATGGACACCCGCTTCATCAAACTTTTTCTTGTAAACCGTACTGTTCTGATAGGCATGCTGCAGCGTTTTTTTCATACGTTCCAGTTGCAGGCTACGTAATTCATCTACTGAAGCGGTTTCAATTTGTTCCATTGCATTGTTATTCATATTCTTGCTCCTGCTGCAGTCATCCTGACTGCTGATGATTTCTCTTTTGATTCAGTCCTTAAGCCACATTTTCCAGAATCAGTGCGACACCCTGTCCAACACCGACACACATGGTACAAAGGGCATATTTTCCTTGCTTGCGTTGTAATTCTTTCATGGCAGTAATCACGAGTCGTGTACCGCTCATTCCGAGTGGATGGCCAAGGGCAATAGCACCCCCGTTTGGATTGACTCGTGGATCATCATCCTGAAGGCCTAGCTCACGTAGCACTGCAAGTGCCTGTGCGGCAAAGGCTTCATTCAGTTCGATCACATCCATCTGTTCCAGACTTAAGTTTGTCTGTTTTAATACTTTCTGTATCGCTGGTACTGGTCCAATCCCCATATAGCGTGGCTCTACACCTGCACTGGCAATTCCTACTACTCGTACTAGCGGTTTCAGTCCATATTGTTCTGCGAAATATCTATTACCCAGTAGCACACAGGCTGCACCGTCATTGACACCAGACGCATTACCCGCAGTTACCGAACCACCTTCCTTGCGAAATGGTGCTTTTAGAGAAGATAACTTTTCTAAAGTAGTATCGGCACGTGGATGTTCATCTTCAGCAATCACCCGAGTAGAACCCTTAGCGCCCTTGATTTCCACTGGCAGGATTTCTGCCTGAAAAATACCATTCTGCTGTGCCTGTGCAGTTTTTTGCTGGCTACGATAAGCAAACAGATCCTGATCTTCACGATTAATCTGATATTTTTCAGCCACATTTTCTGCTGTTTCCGGCATGCTATCTACGCCGAAGCCAGCTTTAAATTTTGGATTGATAAAACGCCAGCCAATGGTGGTGTCATAAATTTCCGGAGTACGGCTAAATGCTGTGGTTGGCTTGGATTGTACGAATGGCGCACGGCTCATCGATTCCACACCACCCGCCACTACGAACTGCGCTTCACCCGATTTAATCGCACGTGCTGCCAAACCAACAGCATCCAGACCGGAAGCACAGAGACGGTTTACGGTAATCGCCGGTACGCTTTCCGGCAAGCCAGCCAAGAGTGTAGCCATACGCGCCACATTACGATTATCTTCACCTGCCTGATTGGCGCAGCCTAAAATCACTTCATCGACTTCCACCCATGGCAGGTTGGGATGCTGCTGTTTTAAATACTGGATCGGTAAAGCAGCAAGGTCATCAGTACGAATACTGCTCAAACCACCTGCGTAACGACCAATTGGGGTACGAATACCGTCAAAAATATAAACATGTTCCATCGTTCTTGTTCCTTAGCTCGCCATACCTCAGTCTGTTGGCGATACTTGTTGCGCCTGTCCTAGCGCTGTCTGCTTAGTTCAATATATACCAGGTTGTATCACTCTTAACCAAAAATACGATACATATTTTTTAATATTTGTAAATTCCTGACATATTAAATTCCATTTACTCATCCAAATCATTTTTTTGAATAAATAAAATAAAAAATAATTCAAAAATCAACATCTTGAGTAGAAAAATAGTGCATAAATCTATATTTTCAGATTTCATTTACTATCAGGGTACTACTACATATAACATAGGACCTAGCTAACCATCAGACCAAATAGGTATCATATTCATACCTGTCAGGAATAATTCAACTCGACCAAGTTGCTAAGCGATAACTGAAAGGAAAAAATCCAACAACTTTGAGCCGAGTCAAATCCATCTCCGGCAGATTTAGCAGCCCTTATATTGTGGTGTGCGTTTTTGCATAAAGGCCTGAACGCCCTCACGATAATCATTAGAACGGCCCGCCAGACGTTGCAGATCCCGCTCCAGAATCAGTTGCTCATCCAGATTATTGTCTGCAGCGGCATGAATCGCTTTCTTGATCAGGGATAGACCATAAGTCGGCTGAGTCGCCAGATGTTCAGCCATTTTTTCAGCTTCTGCTTTTAACTGATCATCTTCAACTACCTGCCAGATCATGCCGAGTTGCAGTGCACGTTCAGCCGAGATTTTGTCACCCAGCATCGCCAGACCCATCGCTTGGGCACGGCCAACCAGGCGTGGTAGGAACCAGGTACCCCCTGAATCTGGCACCAGACCGAGACGGCAGAAGGCCTGAATAAATGAAGCAGATTTCGCTGCTACCACGATGTCACAAGCCAGAGCAATATTGGCACCTGCACCCGCTGCTACACCATTTACGGCACAGATCACCGGTTTTGGCATTTCAGTAATCAGTTTAATCAGCGGGTTGTAGTATTTTTCAATGGATAAACCTAAATCTGGAGCATCAGCATTTGGATCTACTACACGGTCGTTCAGGTCCTGACCAGCGCAGAAACCACGACCTTCTGCAGAAATCACCACTGCGCGAATTGCTGAATCTTGCGCCCAGCGTTTTACGACAGAAGATACTTCCTGATGCATGGTTTCATTAAAACTGTTGAGCTGTTTAGGACGATTAAAAGTCAGGTAGCCCACTGCATTTTTTTCTTCAACAATAATTGTTTGGTAATCCATTACACACCTTTTAAGTTTCTATTTCGTTCATGCATTTATCTGCATGGTGCTTAATTTAAAATCTTTACTCGTCGAAACTGAGACGAACATTTCGAGTGGTTGGACGCGCCTGACAGCTCAGCACATAACCTTTCTGGATTTCTTCTTCTTCCAGGCTATAGTTGATTGCCATTTCCACTTCACCTTGCAGCACCTTACATTTACAGGTTGCGCATACCCCGCCCTTGCAGGCATATGGCAGATCTGCACCAGCACGTAAAGCCGCATCCAGAATGCTGTCATCCTGTTTGGACACTTCAATGATCAGCTCACGACCATCCAGAATGATGTTGACCTTTTCCTCGGTACGGCTTTCGATCTGCTGCGCAGAGGCTTTTGGTGCAGTACCGGTATTAAAGCGTTCGGTGTGAATTTTGCTGCGTTCGATCCCAAGGGTTGGCAATACGGTTTCTACCGCATTCATCATTTCTTCAGGACCACAAGCAAAGCAGTGATCAGTTTCTGCTGGAATCAGGCCCGCCTGGAACAACTGCTGCAATTTTTCTTCATCAATACGACCATTGAAAATCTCGCTGTCATTTAGCTCACGCGAGAAAATATTGATCAGTTGCAAACGCTCTTTAAAGCGGTCTTTCAGATCCATGATCTGTTCAGAGAACATGGTCTGTTTCCAGGAACGGTTACCATAAACCAGTGTAAAAGTGGCATCTTGCTTACGGCTCAACACTGCTTTGACAATAGACAAAATTGGTGTAATGCCACTACCTGCAGCAAAGCCCAGATAGTGTTTGCCACCAGCCTTGGCCGCTTTCTGGAAAAACACACCTTGTGGTGGCATCACTTCCAGTACATCGCCGACTTTCAGATTTTCATTGGCCCAGGTCGAGAACTGGCCCTGATCAATTTTCTTGATCGCAATACTCATGTCTTCATCACTATCGCTACAGATCGAATAGCAACGGCGCAATTCTTCCTGTCCTGTCATATGACGGATGGTCAGGTGTTGGCCCGGCTGATACTGAAAATTTTCGGCATGTTCTGGACTCAGTTCAAAAGCAATGCAAATTGCCTGTTCAGTCTGAGGCTGAATAGATTTAATGGTTAACGGAATAAACTGGCTCATTTCAAAATCCTTCTTAAGCTGTGGCGATCTCACGCTTTATTGTTATGGCTTGTGCGCTTAAGCCCTTAAATACATTTAAAATAGTCAAACGGCTCCAGGCATTCCTGACATTTGTACAGCGCCTTGCAAGCGGTTGAACTGAATTCACTGAGTAGTCGAGTGTGATGGCTATGGCAATGTGGACACTGGATACCATCACTGAGTGCAACATGAGTGCCGCAGCTATTCGATTCACCTTTAGGTGGAGCAATACCGTATTGCTGCAATTTATGTTTACCTTCCTCACTCATCCAGTCAGTAGTCCATGCTTCTGACAGATCGACCACGACTTTGACCGGCGTCAGCTCATGTGCTGCAAATGCCTGGGTGATTTCCGCCTTGAGCAGATCGGTTGCCGGACAGCCACTATAAGTGGGGGTCAATCGAACCACGATTTCATCCTGTGGGTTGATCTCCACTCCACGAATCATGCCCAGGTCAAGGACTGACAGGACTGGAATTTCCGGATCGGAAACCTGTGCCAGGACCTCCCAGCATTGATCTTCTACATGTCTAATCAAGTTCATGCCACTCACTCCCTGTGATGTGCTGGATTTACCAGTTCATGCCTGGATAGCTGCGCTGCATATATTGCAGTTCCGCCAGTACATAACCCAGATGTTCGGTATGTAGTCCCTGCTTGGCGCCACTACGGTAAGCACCACTTTCTGGCAAGCTCAGTTCAAAACGTTGCAACTCAGCAGATATGCTTTCCAACCATTTCGGTTTCAGCAGTTCCACATCCGGAATCAGGTGAGCATCAACCAGCTGACGTTCATCTGCAGTCAGGCTGAACAACTCTTCGGTAAAACGCCATAGCTGATTCAGACCATTCTGGATTTTTTCATGAGCTTCTGCTGTACCTAAGCTCAGGCGTTCCATCCATGAGGTTGAAAAACGCAAATGGTATTTCACTTCTTTCAGCGACTTGATGGCGAATGAGGAAATCTCTTCATTCCTGCTATTGCTCAGGGCTGCAAACAGCAAAGCATGGTAATGATCCATCAACCACTGACGTACGATAGTTTGACCGAAGTCATTATTTGGCTGTTCGCATAGCAGTAAGTTACGGTATTCACGCTCGGTACGGAAATAGGCCAGTTTATCTTCATCACGACCTTGCCCTTCAATTTCACCGGCTAGACTCAACGCGGTACGTGCCTGACCCAGCAGGTCCAAACCGATATTTGCCAATGCAATATCCAGCTCCAGCTCCGGTGCGTGACCGCACCACTCTGCCAGACGGTGTGAAAGGATGAGTTGGCTGTCGCCAACATGCAGTAAAAATTGTGCCAATACCTGATTCGTCATTGCTCTTTCCTCCACCTTACATGTGTTCGATGCCATCTGGAATGTGATAGAAGGTCGGATGACGGTAGACCTTGTTCAATGAAGGATCAAAAAACTCCGATTTTTCATCTGGTTGAGATGAGGTAATTAGTTCAGATTTCACGACCCAGATACTTACACCTTCATTGCGACGGGTATAGACGTCACGGGCATTTTGCAGGGCAATTTCATCATCAGGGGCGCGCAGGCTGCCGACATGACGGTGGCTCAGACCCTGTTTGCTGCGAATAAATACTTCGTATAAAGACCAGTTATTCTTGTTCATTTGCATATCCTTGTGCTATTCCGTTGCCTTAAGCGATTTTTTGTTGATCTGACTGCTGCTGTTGCTTGCTGGCATAAACTGCTGCTGATTCACGCACCCATTTGCCGTCTTCCCAAGCCTTGCGACGCGCTTCGATACGTTCATGGTTACATGGACCTTTACCTGCCAGCACATCGAAGAACTCATCCCAGTTCACCTGACCAAATTCATAGTGGCCTGTTTCTTCATTAAACTTCAGGTCTGGGTCCGGCACAGTCAGGCCAAGCTGCAATACTTGCGGCACGGTGTTGTCGACAAATTTCTGACGCAATGCATCATTACTGAATAATTTGATTTTCCACTGCATGCTTTGTGCACTGTTTGGAGAATTGTCATCACTTGGACCAAACATCATCAGTGCCGGCCACCAGAAACGGTTCACTGCATCCTGTGCCATCTGTTTCTGTTCTGGTGTACCTTCTGCCAGTTGCATCATGGCTTCAAAACCTTGACGCTGATGGAAACTTTCTTCTTTACAGATACGCACCATGGCACGTGCATAAGGACCATAAGAGGTACGGCATAACGCCACCTGATTGACGATTGCAGCACCATCTACCAGCCAGCCAATCGCCGCTACATCTGCCCAGGTCAAAGTTGGATAGTTAAAAATGGATGAGTATTTCATGCGGCCAGCAATCAGCTTTTCCATCATGTCATCACGGTCTGCACCAAGCGTTTCTGCTGCACTGTACAGGTACAGGCCATGCCCGGCTTCATCTTGTACTTTAGCCAGCAATACCGCTTTACGTTTCAAAGTCGGTGCGCGGGTAATCCAGTTCCCTTCTGGCAACATACCAATCACTTCTGAATGTCCATGCTGGCCAATCTGGCGAATCAGGGTCTTTCTATAGGCATCCGGCATCCAGTCCTTCGCTTCAATAGAAATGTCCTGCTCTATCTTCTGATCGAATGTTTGTTGTTGCTTATTCATGTTTGTCTCACTTATCCCAAGTGCTGATACACTCAAATTAAAACGATACAAATATAAAATCAATACTATTTTTTAAGTATCATATATTTTTTAAAAGCATTTTTAATTAAGCTATTGTTTTTAATATTTTTAAATTTTTAATTACATGAAAGTTACTTTTTTGTTTGCGGATTATGATTGACATTTAAGCTTTTTGATTGCAATTTATGAAACATCAAAAGTAAAAATAAACTCAATAACGTATCATAAATGGAGTTATACAATGTTGGAACTGGACAGCACTACCCAGAGCACAGATCTTCAGGACGACACACAGGCGAATTACTCAGCTAAAGTTAAAGTATTGAGTTCACTGGTTTTAGGTGGTGAACATAGCGCACAAAATGACTTGCGTACGGTTTATCACGCTATTAGCGGTGAAGCGATTTATCAGGTCAGCAGTCACGGTATCGACATGCATAATGTGGTGCAATATGCCAAACAGAAGGGTGCAGCCATTGCCCACTGGACTTTCCACCAGCGTGCTAATGCTCTGAAACAGGTGGCACAATATTTACTGGAACGTAAGGAAGATTATTACCGCCTGGCAGCCGCAACCGGCTGTACCCGCAAAGATGCCTGGATTGATATTGAAGGTGGGATTGGCACCCTGTTTGCCTATTCAAGTCTGGTTCGCCGTGAACTCAGCGATGAAACGGCACTGGTTGAAGATGCCTGGATTCCACTATCCAAACAGGGTAGCTTTGGTGCCAAACATATCCTGAGCCCAAAAGCTGGTGTAGCAGTGCATATTAATGCCTTTAACTTCCCGATCTGGGGCATGCTGGAAAAAATTGCACCTACTCTACTAGCCGGCGTACCTTGTATTGTCAAGCCAGCAACAGAAGGCGCAGAACTGACACATGCAGTCGTTAAAGACATTTTAGCCAGCAATTTACTGCCAGAAGGCACCCTTCAGCTGATCTGCGGGCAGACTTATGACCTGTTTGATCACCTGAATGCACAGGATACGGTAACCTTCACAGGTTCGGCTGCTACCGGCCAGAAACTGCGTGCGCATCCGCACCTGAATGCCCACTCTATTCCATTCAGCATGGAAGCCGACTCGGTAAACAGTGCCATCCTGACCCAGCAAGCCAACGATGAAACCATTGACCTGTTTGTGCGTGAAGTCTTCCGTGAAATGACAACCAAGGCCGGACAAAAATGTACTGCAATTCGTCGTGCCTTTGTGCCAGCAGCATTGCTCGATACCGTACAGCAACGCCTGACTGAGAAACTACAGAAAGTGGTCATGGGTGATCCTGCACAGGACGGCGTAACCATGGGTGCTCTGGCCAGCGTTAAACAGAAGCATGATGTTGCTGCCAAGGTAGAACAGCTGGCACAGGAAGCTGAAATCATCATGGGTAGCCACCTGCGCCAGGACTTTGCCATCCAGGTCGCACATCCAGAAAAATCTGCTTTCTATCCACCAACAGTGCTTTTATGTAAAGATCCGGTTCAGGCCCAGCAGATTCATAATATCGAAGCCTTTGGCCCAGTGGTTACATTGATGCCCTATAGTAACCTACCACAACTGGCAACATTAGTAGCTCGTGGTGAAGGCAGTCTGGTTGCTTCAATCGTGCGTAACCAGGATGAAAATATTGAACAGCTACTCAGCAAGATCGCGCCTTGGCATGGTCGTGTGCATATTCTGGATCGTGAAAGCGCTAAGGAAAGTACCGGTCATGGTTCACCACTGCCATTGTTAGTGCATGGTGGTCCGGGGCGTGCTGGCGGTGGTGAGGAACTCGGTGGTCTGCGTGCAGTGAAACACTATATGCAGCGTACTGCTATTCAAGGCTCACCAAATGTGCTGACTCAGGTCGGTCATAGCTGGACCGCGGGTGCGGAGGTATTTGAAGACCGCGTGCATCCATTCAAGAAATCCTTTGATGAACTGCGGATCGGTGAACGCCTGCTGACTGCACGCCGTACCATTACTGAAGCTGATATTGTCAACTTTGGTGGTTTAAGTGGTGATTACTTCTATGCACATATGGATAAGATTGCGGCTGCGGAATCCCTGTTCGGTGAACGCGTCGCACATGGTTACTTCATTGTCTCTGCCGCTGCTGGTCTGTTTGTTGATGCCGCTCCGGGTCCTGTCATTGCTAACTACGGTATGGATAACCTTCGCTTCGTAGAACCGGTGAAAATTGGCGATACCATTCAGGTAGAACTGACCTGCAAGCAGAAAACCCCTAAACCACTGCGTGATGAGCAAAAACCGCACGGTGTCGTGGTTTGGGATATCAAAGTGAAAAACCAGCGCAATGAACTGGTCGCGACCTATGACATCCTGACTCTCGTGGAAAAAGCCGCTTAAGCACTATTTTCAGATATTTAAAGCAAAAGGGAATCTATTTGATTCCCTTTTTTTATTGATTTAAAAATAATTGTATCTTTTTAATCCCGACATATTGACGGCTATGCAAATTACTCCTAGATTAGATTAATTGATACACATTAAAAATAAAAATAATTAAATTTGTATCAAATAAACCAATCACTATAACTTGCACAGGATGTTGCATGATGAATGAAAAAACATTGGTCATAGACAAGGTTGACAATGACGTCCAACCACTCGATTCTCATCTAAAAATTACTACGCCTATCCCTGAACAGGTAGCTACAGAAATTCCACCAGCAACTCCGGAACGTAGCAGCTATCAATGGTATGTGGTAATCATCTGTATGGTGGCCTACATTCTGTCTTTCGTAGACCGTCAGATTTTATCTCTGATGATTGAGCCGATTAAGGCCGACTTGATGCTCAGTGATACCCAGTTCAGCCTATTACAGGGGCTGGCCTTTTCGCTGTTTTATGCCTTTATGGGCGTACCGATCGCCGCACTGGCCGACAAGAAATCACGTGTGAAAATTATTTCGGTTGGGATCGCTTTCTGGAGTCTGGCCACTGCAGCCTGTGGCCTCAGTAAAAACTTTATCCAGATGTTCCTGGCTCGCCTTAGTGTCGGTGCAGGTGAAGCAGCCCTATCTCCTGCTTTTTACTCAATCGTGGCGGATCTGTTTCCTAAACATAAACTAGGCCGTGCGCTGGGTGTTTATGCCATTGGTGCTTTTATCGGTTCAGGACTGGCTTTCCTGATCGGTGGTTATGTGATTGGTCTGCTCAAAGATGTGAGCTTTGTCACTTTACCGGTGATCGGTGAAATCAAAACCTGGCAGCTGACCTTTATGATTGTCGGTTTACCGGGTGTATTGCTGGCATTACTGATGATTTTGACCGTACGTGAACCAGAACGTAAAGGCCTCAAAATGGATGCGAATGGTGTCGCCGTTAAAGCATCTTTTAAGAATTCCATCGGTTTTATTAAAACCCATAAAAAGACTTTCTTCTGTCATTTTATTGGCTTCTCTTTCTATACTATGATGCTGTATTCCCTGCTCGGCTGGGCACCGGCCTACTACATGCGTCACTTTGGCCTGGATGCAAGCCAGACCGGATATATCCTTGGAAGTATTATTCTTGTTGCAAATACTTCAGGTGCCTTATTCTGTGGCTGGCTCATCGACTTCTTTTCTAAACGTGGCTATAGCGATGCAGCAATCCGTGCCGGTGCAATTGGCTGTGCTGCCCTGATCATTCCAAGCGTGCTGTTTACCCAAGTCGACAATATGCAGCTTTCATTCGCACTGATCTTTGTCGCGATGTTCTTCTCCACCTTCCCGATTCCAGCATCAGCCGCTGCTACCCAGATGTTGACACCAAACCAGTTGCGCTCTCAGGTATCAGCCAAATTCCTGTTGATTTCTAACCTGATTGCACTCGGTGTGGGTACAACTGCGGTGGCGCTGATTACAGACCGATATTATGAAAATACCCTAATGGTGGGGAATTCAATTTCTATCGTCAATGCGATAGCCGGCCTGATTGGTGTATTCCTACTGTATAAAGGCTGTCAGTATTATCGTGAAAGCATGAAAGTTGAAAAGCTGGTCGATTAAGACAATATTAGATTTTCAAGCTTTAAATCCAAACCTTAAATCAGCCGATTTAAGGTTTTTTATTTAGATAGCAAAAGATCAATAGATACTCATTCACACTCAATCTTTTTCTGCAATTCATATGAAAATTAAACTGCCTGGACTTTCCCACCAAAAAGCCGTATAACACCGTTTTTCGAATTAACAGGTGTTGACCGTTGAAACTTGTTCTTGCACCCATGGAAGGCTTAACTGACCCGATTATGCGTGATGTACTGACATCCGTTGGGAGCTTCGACTGGTGTGTAACCGAGTTTATTCGTGTCACGGATTCGGTGCTACCAGATCATATCTATCACACCTACTGCCCTGAACTGTTAAATGAGGGCAAAACTGCTGCCGGTACGCCGGTGCATGTACAGTTTCTGGGAAATAATCCGGAAATGCTGGCAGCCAATGCAGTGAAGGTCGCTGCCATGGGCGCGCCTGCAATTGATATGAATTTCGGTTGCCCAGCTAAAACCGTGAATCGTCACCGTGGTGGTTCAGTGCTGCTAGATGAACCTGAAGTCGTCTATGAATTGGTCAAAGCTGTTCGTGATGCAGTGCCTGCACATATCCCGGTTTCGGCGAAAATGCGTCTGGGTTATATGGATCGCAACTTCATGATGGAAAATGCCCATGCCATTGAAGATGCTGGAGCGGCCTGGGTCACTGTCCATGCACGAACCAAAGCCGATGGCTATACTCCGCCAGCCTTCTGGGACCAACTGCAACCGATTCGTGAAGCACTAAAAATCAATGTGATTGCCAATGGTGAAATCTGGACCAATACCGATGCCAAGCAATGTCAGCTAGAATCAGGCTGTGAAGACCTGATGATTGGCCGTGGTGCGGTCACTACACCTGATCTGACCCAATGTATTCGCCAGAATTCTGATGAGCCGCTCATCACCTGGAATGAACTACTGAAACTGCAAATCCGTTTCCTGAATGGTTCCTATAAAAAGGAAATGAATATGGTCGGCCGTTACAAACAATGGTTGGGGATGATGTCCAAGCATTATCCTGAAGCTAAAGCACTCTGGGATGAGGTTAAACGGATTAAACAGCTGGTTGAAATTACTGAAAAGCTAAAAGCCTCGAAAAATTAAGAAAAAAGCCTTTGAATGATTCAAAGGCTTTTTTATTCGGATTGCCGCCTGTTTAAATTTGCAACATGTTCACGGTTGGTTTTCCAGGATTTTTCTAGTACTTCCTTCTCCAAGCGAATCTGGATATGTTTAATCTTGGTGTCAGAAATAACTCGCTGATTAAAGCTTTTTACATAATCTGTCCAACCTGCACCCCGAATGTTAGAAACCATTTAAAGTGTCTATATTCTCACCAATAAAAATGTCTAGTTTATGATGGTTTTTACCATCATGGACTGGATATAAATTAGAGATGTTGATCACTATGTCTGACAAGGAAATTCAAC
>NZ_VPBW01000023.1:0-45127 GCF_013418535.1 Acinetobacter sp. YH12137
TCATGAAATACGGTATTCTGATGTGACAAAACCTGAATCCTGGTCGTTAAAGTGTTTGTTTGCACTCATATTTTAACTGTTAGGACTCAGGTTTTTTTATTTAAAGCAAACTATGGGACAGCAGTGATCTTTCGATTCCTTTTTTTATTGCTGAGCAGTTTAGCGCTGCTGGATGACTTTTTTACTTTTCAGCTCTTCCATTTCAGCAGGGCTTAAATACTGGCTCAAGATGGCGTCGGTATCTTCACCCAGACACGGTGGTGCTTTTTTATATTCTACCGGGGTCTTGGAAAGTTTAATCGGCGAACCAATCGAGGTGTAATCGTCACGTAGAGTATGCGGCATATGAATGACCATTTCACGCGCCAGAACCTGTTCTTCTTCCAAAGCCTGTTTCAGGTTATTGATCATGCCCACTGGGACTTTGACTGCATGAATCAGATCTACCCAGTGTTTTGCCGGTTGAGAGTAGAAATGAGCCTGTAAGAGAGTGGTGAGTTCTTCACGATGTGTAACCCGGCCTGAATTTTTCAAGAAACGCGGATCTTCTGCCACTTTGGTCAAACCCACGGCCTGACACAGCGCTTGAAATTGCAGGTCATTCCCACAAGCAATAATGAATTCACCTTCCTGTGCTTTAAACACCTGATAAGGCACAATATTGGCATGGGCATTTCCGAAGCGGCCAGGGACTTTACCTGAGGTCAGATAATTCATGGCTAGAACAGAGAGGGAAGCGACCTGGGTATCCAGCAGTGCCATATCAATATGCTGACCTTCACCAGTTTTTTCACGGGACAATAAAGCAGCTTGAATCGCAATTGCAGCATATAAGCCAGTGGTCAGATCAGCAAAGGCTAGACCTGCTTTTTGCGGACCACCCCCTGGAAGGTCATCACGTTCACCCGTAACACTCATCATACCGCCCATACCCTGAACAATGAAGTCATAGCCTGGTTCTTGCGCACGCGGGCCATTCTGGCCAAAGCCGGTAATTGAACAGTACACCAGACGCGGATTTATCTGGCTCAGACTTTCATAATCCAGACCATATCTTTTCAACGAACCCGCTTTATAGTTCTCAATCACTACATCACTCTGTTCTGCGAGTTTCTTGATAATGCGTTGACCTTCCGGAGTAGATAAATCTACGGCAACTGAATGTTTACCGCGATTGGCTGAAAGATAGTAAGCCGATTCATGGGTATCTTCCTGCTGATTATTTTTAAGCCAAGGTGGTCCCCAGATGCGTGTGTCATCTCCATGATCAGGCTTTTCAATTTTAATCACTTCCGCACCTAAGTCCGCCAGAATCTGGCTACACCAAGGACCAGCCAAAATCCGGCTTAAATCCAGTACACGAAAGCCCGTTAAAGCACCCATCGTTACGCTCCTTGTTCGATGTTATTTAGATTACATGTCATTTTAATAATCGCTTTAAAGCTATATGAAAATGGAAAAACAATCAACTTTACGATACTTAATTTCGTCTAACAAAATAAAACATCTAAAATGATTGAAAAATCATCCTAACTTCTTTAGCCTGATGACGAGAATAAATACGATTCAAAAATAACAGGAGAGGGAAAAGTCTCGGGAATGAGATTATAAGAACAGGAGTAAGTACTGTGCTTTGAAAACGGATCTCGCTTAAAGCGCATGCATACAGAAGTGTGCATACACAAGATCAGAATGAAAAAACCTAAGGATAGGAATAGAGATTTAAATATGACGGAATTAGTAAGAGAACAAGTTTTAGAAAGAGAACTCGCAAAGATAAAACCCACTGCCAAACGAACCCAGCAGATCGCCTTTGTCTTTGCCTTTTTGGCACTCCTGGTCGATGGCGCGGACATGCTACTGCTGTCTTTCAGCTTAAACAGCCTGAAAGCAGAATTTGGTTTAAGTAATTTACAAGCCGGTACCTTGGGTAGTTTTACACTGGCGGGTATGGCGATTGGTGGTTTTATTGGTGGCTGGGCTTGTGACCGTTTAGGCCGGGTACGTACAGTCGTGATTTCAATTCTGATCTTTTCAGTATTAACTGCAGCCTTGGGCTTTACCCAAAACTATGAACAGTTCGCCGTACTACGTTTCCTGTCTGCGTTTGGGATCGGATCTTTATATATTGCAGCCAGTACACTGATGGCTGAATATGTACCAACCAAATACCGGACTACAATTTTAGGTACCTTACAGGCAGGTTGGACGGTTGGCTATATCGTAGCTACTGTATTGGCAGGTTGGATTATTCCTGAATATGGCTGGCGTACACTGTTTTTTGTCGCGATTATCCCATCCGTTATGGCGATTTTTATCCAGAAACTGGTTCCTGAACCAGAATCGTGGCAGCGTGCAAGATTACTGCGTTTATATGCACCCGCTGAAGAAACCACCAAACAGCCTGTTAAGAAAAGTACTGTCAAAGAAATCTTTGCGGATCCTGCGAATCGCAAGATGTTTATTTTATGGATTTTCACGGCTGGGTTTCTGCAGTTTGGCTATTACGGTGTAAATAACTGGATGCCTGCTTATCTAGAATCTGAATTACACATGAACTTTAAATCAATGGCGGGTTATATGATCGGAACCTATATCGCCATGATTTTTGGTAAAGTTCTGGCCGGTTTTGCTGCAGACCGATTAGGTCGACGCGCCGTTTTCTCTTTTGGCGCGATCGGTACGGCGATTTTCTTACCGGTCATTGTGCTGTTCAACACCCCGGATAATATTGCCTATCTGCTGATTTTCTTCGGCTTTCTCTATGGTATTCCGTATGCGATTAATGCCACATATATGACTGAAAGCTTTGCGACGTCAATCCGCGGTACAGCAGTCGGTGGTGCCTATAATGCAGGGCGTATTGGGGCCATGTTTGCCCCTGCAATTATTGGCGCGGCAGCTAGCGGTGGTTCAATTGGCTTGGGCTTCCTGATTATGGGCGGTGCCTATTTCTTGTGTGGTGCAGTGTCTGGGATCTTTATCAAAGATCGTCAATATGACCCACAAAAAGCATAATGATCATTTTAAACAATGATGTTAAAAATGAGCCTCATAAGGGCTCATTTTTTTATCTGTTTAATTTAAAAATAAGATTTCTATTTTTTATTGGTCCGACTCTTTTTGCAGATGAATACTTTTCAGACCATCATTTACTTTATTGAGTAAATGAATCAGGGTAATCACATCATCAAAAGCCAGTTTATTTAAGGCTTGTCCATAAAACTCAAAAAAATCATCCTGCAGGCTATCCCAGGTCTGAAAACCTTCCGTGGTAAGCGCAACAATTTTGGCACGTCGATCCTGCTCATTGATAACACGCTCTACCAGTCCATCACGTTCCAGTCGTTTTAAGACAGCATCCAGATTTTGTCGGCTTACACCCAGATATTCGGTCAGATCTGAAAAAGACATACCAGATTTAACTTTAGGACGAGACAGGGCACCCAGCACGGCCCAATGCACTGGAGATATTTTTAGCTCATTTAAGCATTTTCGATCCAGACTGTTTCCCACCTGAAACAGCCGGAAAAACAGCCGGTTATGAGCGGAATATAAGGATTGATCATATTTTTTTGACAAAGTATCACTCACTATATGCAACATCCTCAATACTGAAATAGCCAAACGGTGCAAAGTATAACCTATCGCTTTTTCGCATAAATCAGTTTCTTTTATAATTTGTTTTAAAAATCATAGTTTTTTAGTAGAAATCTGCATCTTTAAATCCTGTACTAAGCGATTAAATCATTTAAAAATATCTTTCTTGATATTCACAGTTTCAGTTTGTTCTCTAGCTGAATATCAAGGCAGTCATCTAGCAAACTAAAGAAATAAAACATCCTTCATGAAACAGAAACAGCTTAGTAATAAACTGGGGCTAGATATAGGTTACTCTAAAGATAAATGTCAATATAGGTCAATACATTGAATAAATAAAATTATTAAATAATTGTTATTTATACATTTATAAAAATATAAATATTATTTTATGTAAATATGTTGACATAAATTCAATCTCTTTCTATTTTAGATAAAACACACCGAATTAGAACAATAGCCGATTAAATTCGACAACAAATAGCGTAGGGATAAAACAATGAAAGGATTAAAAGATAAGGTCGTGATTGTGACAGGCGGTGCAGGCGGAATAGGTTCCGCAACCTGCCGACGTTTGGCAGAAGAAGGCGCTAAAGTTGCTATTTTTGATATGAATCTGGAAGCTGCCGAGAAGTTGGCAAATGAAATTAATCAATACGGTCGGGCGCTGGCGATTCAATGTGATATTACCCAAAGTGACGTCGTTGAACAGGCGGTTCAAAAAACGGAAACTGAATTAGGCCCGATCGATGGACTAGTGAATAATGCTGGTTGGGACATTTTTAAACCCTTCATTAAAAGCACCCCAGACGAATGGCAGAAACTGATCCAGATCAATCTGGTCGGTATGCTGAATATGCACTTTGCTGTGCTGAAAGGCATGGTCGAACGTAATTCCGGCAGCATCGTTAATATTGCCTCAGATGCAGCCCGTGTCGGTTCTTCGGGCGAAGCAGTCTATGCTGCCTGTAAGGGAGGATTGCTATCTTTCTCCAAAACTCTGGCACGCGAACATTCACGCCATAACATCAAAATTAATGTGATTTGCCCAGGACCAACCGATACCGCTTTACTTGCAGGCGTGACTGAAGGTGCTTCAAATCCAGAAAAATTACGTGAAGCCTTTGTTCGTGCTATTCCACTGGGCCGTTTGGGTCAGCCGGATGATTTAGCTTCTGCGATTGCTTTTTTCTTAAGTGAAGATGCCAGCTTTATTACCGGACAGGTCCTTAGTGTCTCTGGCGGTTTGACCATGAATGGTTAAAGCATCAAATTAATTAACACTAAATTAGACAGATAAAACAGTACAGGACGTAATGAACATGAATTTTGAAGATATCTTATATGAAGTAAAAAACGGTGTAGCCTGGATCACGATTAACCGTCCAGAAAAAATGAATGCCTTTCGTGGTACGACCTGTGATGAACTGATCAAGGCTTTAAATAAGGCAGGCTATGACCGTAACGTTGGGGCGATTGTATTGGCCGGCGCGGGTGAAAAAGCGTTTTGTACTGGTGGTGATCAGTCTGCGCATGATGGTAATTATGACGGTCGCGGTACCATTGGTTTACCGATGGAAGAATTGCATACCGCCATTCGTGATGTCCCCAAACCGGTAATTGCGCGCGTACAAGGTTATGCGATTGGGGGAGGTAATGTACTGGCCACGATTTGTGATCTGACGATCTGTTCAGATAAAGCAATCTTTGGTCAGGTCGGACCAAAAATGGGTTCAGTCGATCCAGGTTATGGCACAGCATTTTTAGCACGCGTCGTGGGTGAGAAGAAAGCCCGTGAAATCTGGTACATGTGCCGCCGTTATTCTGGTCAGGAAGCGGTTGAAATTGGATTGGCCAATAAATGTGTACCAGCAGATCAACTCGATGCAGAAGTTCAGGCATGGGGCGAAGAAATCTGTCAGCGTAGTCCGACCGCAATCGCGATTGCCAAACGCAGTTTCAATATGGATACCGCACATCAGGCAGGGATCGCTGGCATGGGCATGTATGCGCTAAAACTTTATTACGATACTGAAGAGTCTCGTGAAGGCGTCAATGCACTGAAAGAAAAACGTCAGCCTGAATTCCGTAAATATGCCAAATAAGGAGACTGATCAATGAAAAAGAATCCTTATATCACCGAAGATCTAGAACTTTTAGCTGAAACGGCAGAAAAATTTGCCCAGAAATATGTGGCTCCGGGATTTCTGGAGCGCGACCAAAGCCGAGTCTTTGATCGTGATCTGGTGAAAAAAATGGGGGAAATGGGCTTTATAGCCCCCGAACTCCCTGAACAATACGGTGGTCAGGGTATGGGCCGACTGGCAGCAGGGATTATCCATGAAGCCATTGCCAAAGCGGATTTAAGTTTCTCCTATATCAACCTGCTTGCTTCCCTAAATGGCCAAATTCTGGCCGAACATGGGCAGCCTGAAGTGGTTGAGCCCTGGCTGAAAAAACTCACTGCAGGCGAGGCTATCTTCTCAATTGCCTTGACCGAGCCGCGAGGCGGTTCTGATGCAGCAAATTTACGTTTAAAGATTGAACGTGATGGCGACGAATATGTCATTAATGGCGAAAAAACTTCAATTTCTGCGGCCGATCAGGCAGATGCTTCGGTGGTTTTCGGTCGCACTGGCGCCAATGAAGATGGTGCACATGGCGTGACAGCGCTCTTGGTTCCGATGAATTTACCGGGCATCTGTACCACACGATTTGACTGTCATGGTCAGCGCGCCATTGGTCGCGGTTCAATCTTCTTTGACAATGTTCGTGTGCCAGTCAATCACCGTCTAGGGGATGAAAACAAAGGTTTTGTGCAGGTGATGCAGGGCTTTGATTTTTCTCGTGCTCTGATCGGTTTACAGGTTTTGGCCGTTGCCCGGGTGAGTCTGGATGAAGCTTGGGAATATGCCACGCAACGCGAAGCTTTTGGTCAGCCATTGACTGCTTTTCAGGGAGTTTCGCATCCACTCGCTGAATACGAAACTCAGGTTGAAGCTGCACGCTTACTTTGCCTGCAAACTTTATGGCTCAAAGATAACCATCTACCACATACCTCTGAAGCAGGCATGTGTAAATGGTGGGGACCAAAGCTGGCTTATGATGTGATTCATCAATGCCTGTTGACTTATGGTCATGCCGGTTATGACCGTGGTGTGATGGAACAACGCATGCGTGATGTACTAGGATTCCAGATTGGCGATGGCACAGCACAGATCATGAAAACAATTATCGCTCGGCATAAGGCAGGACGTAAGGCTGTACCAGCTTAAGGAAAATACGCCCCAGCCTGAATAAGACTATTATAAAAAATAAGGAGTAAGCGAATGGATTTCGATGCGGTTCTGATCCCGACAAGAAAAGAGGCCATGCTCAAACAAGGACACTGGCTCAATCAAACAATTCTCGATTTTTTACGCAGTGCGGTAGAAAAAAATCCGGACAAAACAGCTTTAGTGAGTTTTAAGGTCGAGAATCAAACTGAACAGACTTTCAGCTACCAGCAGATTTGGGACATGACCAACAAAATTGCGCTGGGCTTGAAACAGTTGGGTATTGAGAAAAATGATGTGGTGTCTTGCCAGTTGCCGAACTGGTGGGAATTTACCTTGCTGTATCTGGCTTGTAGCCGTATTGGCGCCGTATTGAATCCACTCATGCCGATATTCCGTGAACGTGAATTGGAATTCATGCTTAAACATGGTGAATCTAAAGTATTTGTTGTGCCTAAAATCTTTCGTAATTTTGGCCATGAACAGTTGGCCAATCAGCTACACAACAAGCTGGACACCCTAAAACACGTAGTTGTAGTGAATGGGGATGGCGAGAATAATTTTGATCGCCTGTTGCTTAATCATAGTCTGGAACAGAATGCTGCAGCCATTGCTGAGCTAGATGGGCTTGAATCTGGCCCAGATGATATTACCCAACTAATCTTTACCTCGGGCACTACAGGTGAACCGAAAGGCGTGATGCATACGGCCAATACCTTATTTTCCAATATTGTGCCTTATGCAGAGCGTTTGCATTTAACTGAAAATGATGTGGTATTGATGGCGTCACCGATGGCGCATCAGACCGGATTTATGTATGGCCTGATGATGCCGATTCAGCTCAATACCAAAGTGGTATTACAGGATGTCTGGGATGTCTCCAAAGCAGTAGACTTGATTCATCAGCATCAGGTGAATTTCACCATGGCTTCAACGCCATTTTTGAACGACCTGTCCAATACTGTGGCTGAACAGCATGACAAAGTCGATTCACTGAAAATTTTCCTTTGTGCTGGTGCGCCAATTCCGGGACCATTAGTGCAAAAAGCCCGGGAGATTTTAGGCGTAAAAGTGATTTCAGCCTGGGGAATGACTGAATGTGGCGCGGTCACTACTACCTGTCCAGAAGATGACGATGAACGTTCTTTTAATACTGATGGCATCGCCTTGCCGGGTGTAGACGTCAAAATTGTCGATAAAACAGGGAAGGCCAAGCCGGTGAATGAGTCTGGTCGCTTGATGATTCGCGCTTGTTCTGGATTCGGTGGCTACCTCAAACGTGCTCATTTAAATGATACCGATGCAGATGGCTGGTTTGATACGGGCGATATCGCCTATCAGGATGAAAAAGGTTATATCCGGATTTGTGGCCGTAAAAAGGATGTAATCATTCGTGGCGGTGAAAATATTCCGGTCGCAGAAATTGAATCACTTTTATATAAACATCCCAATGTGGCGGTGGTCGCTTTAGTGGCTTATGCAGATGAACGGCTAGGTGAGCGTGCCTGTGCGATTATCAAGTTGAAAGATCCGGCACAGTCTTTAAGTTTTAATGAGCTGGTGGATTTTCTGAAAACCCATAATCTGGCAATGCAATATATTCCAGAACGTTTGGAGATTTGGGACGAGATTCCGATGACGCCATCGGGGAAAATCCAGAAATTTAAACTCAGAGAATTACTGGCCCAGCATATTGCATCAACTGTGGCAGTAGCGAATTAGAATCTCAACATAAAACGAATAAACCCTGATGTGACATCACATCAGGGTTTTTTACCAGCAAATAAGTAACTGGTCTCCAATGACTTATATCTGGATGAAATTATTTTAATAACTTTAACAGCGCCTCAGCCGTTGCAGCAGAAGATGCCGGATTCTGTCCGGTAATTAACAGGCCATCTTGCTGTACATGTACCTGCCAGTCCTCAGCCTTGGAATACTGTCCGCCTTTTTCTTTCAGCGTATCTTCAACTAAAAATGGCACGATATCAGTCAGGCCAACACCATCTTCTTCAGTGTTACTAAAGCCAGTCACTGATTTACCTTCGACGATAGGTCGGCCTTCTGCATTTTTAACATCGCGAAGCACACCCGGTGCATGACAGACGAGTGCCACAGGTTTATTGGCCTGTAGAGTCTGTTCAATTAAGGAAATAGAATTCTGGTCATTTGCCAGATCCCATAACGGTCCATGGCCGCCCGGATAAAAGATCGCATCAAAATCCTGATTCAGCACATCACTTAATTTATGCGTATTGGCAAGAGCCTGCATGGCCACTTCATCTGCTTCAAAACGTTTGGTCGTTTCGGTTTGCGCATCAGGTTCATTGCTTTTTGGATCAAGTGGTGGCTGGCCACCGGCTGGAGAGGCCAACGTTACGTCTGCGCCTGCATCAATAAAAGTGTAATAAGGAGCAGCCAGTTCTTCGAGCCAGAATCCGGTTTTTTTACCCGTTTCGCCAAGTTGATCATGGGAGGTTAATACAATCAGAATTTTCATATTTTTCCTTAAAATTATCTTGAATGACTTGATGAAATAACGAAACAAAGGAAAGAATCTGAATACCTAAGGCCATCAGACTTTTTCGATTGCTTAAAAAATAAAAGGAATAAAATCTAGATAGTTGAACTGATGCTAAATCAATAGCATCACTTTCCTTGAACTTTGGATAGCTCAGTTTTTCTTTTTCTTGCCACCGCCGTCCTGCTTATTCACAGTCGACCAGGCAATACGCTCTGCTTCGTCTTCAGGACGACCACGATCTTTTTCACTGTCTTCAATATGCTTAGCCTGTCGTTTTTGCTTTTCGGTATAAGCTGATTTATCACCTCTAGACATTTTACTATCCTCATCAGGTAGGGGCTGAAATCACTATAACAAGGGATTATTTTGGCGCGGGTAATCATCTGTCAGGATTTGTTTGAATTGTTTTATAGCTTTAAGATGAATTTTATAGATATCCATCAAATTCTGTTTTTCAAAGATTCTAAAACTAAAACGTATTAAATATTTTAGAAAAAAGTAGATAACAGCTAGAAAGGCTGTTATCTACTTTCAAACTTTGATTAGCCGTTAATAATACTGCCGCCATTTACATGAATGACCTGACCTGAAATATAGCTAGCTTCTTCACTGGCCAGAAATAAATAGGCAGGAGCGACTTCACTCGGTTGTCCCATACGTCCCATTGGTGTCTGTTTACCAAAATCTTCCAGTTGTTCTTCATCAAAGCTGCTTGGAATGAGTGGTGTCCAGATTGGGCCTGGTGCAACACCATTCACACGAATTCCGGTTTTATTTTTCGCCAGATTGGTAGATAAGCTGCGGGTAAAAGAAGTAATCGCACCTTTGGTGCTTGAATAGTCTATCAGTGTGTCATGTCCATGATAGCTGGTGATACTGGTGGTATTGATAATACTGTCACCTGCCTGCATATGTGGAAGTACCGCCTGAGTCAGATGGAACATGGACAGGATATTGACATTGAAGGTCTTGAATAACTGGTCTGGAGAAATATCGGTAATACTGTCCTGCGGATACTGCACACCTGCATTATTTACCAGAATATTAATGGTTTAGGACTTACGCATTGACGGATTCAAAAAAGTATTAAAATACTTTATAAAGTATCTGTGATCAGACGAATTAAACATGCTTCTACAGCAACTTGTACATTACCCATTTATATGGGCTTTCTCATGACAGAACCGAACTCTATTAGCTGCACACAACTTGCCGAGACTTATAATATCTCGCATGATAGTGTAAATCGCTTTCTAGAGCGTGAAGACTACACACCTCACGACCTATATCAAGAATCAATTCAACATATTGATAATAATAAACTTATAGTCAGTATTGATGATACTGTTTTAGATAAACCATATAGTCAACATATGGACTTAGTTAGCTATTTTTGGTCAGGCAAACACCACCGATCCGTCAAGGGTATTAATCTCATTACCTTGTATGCGACAGATCAAAATGGTCAAAATATTCCAATTAATTTCCGAATTTATGACAAATCTGAAAGTAAAACCAAGAATGATTACTTTATGGATATGTTAAGTGAAGTACTCAGTTGGGGTGCAAAGATTCAATTTATTACAGGTGATAGTTGGTATTCATCGACTGGAAATCTAAAAACCATAAGAAAACATGGTATTCGATTTATGTTTGGTATCGACTGTAACCGTAAGGTTTCCCCAGAAAAAGGACAATGGTTTCAACTGCGTTTATTGCCAGATTTCCATCAGGGTCAAGTGGTCTGGCTCAAAGATTTTGGCTTTGTACAATTATTTAAGACTCAGTTAAAAGAACAGCAGAGGTTTTATATTGTGCATCAAGATGAAGATGATTTATTGTCCTTTGAGGGTTTTCATGAATTACATTCAAGTCATTGGAAAATAGAGCAATATCACCGGGTGGTTAAACAGGTTTGTCATATTGAAAAGTTTCAAGTAAGACGATCTAAACTGATTTTGAATCATATTTTTTCAGCCTTGATGGCCTACGTTGAGATACAAAAGAACCAGTTTGAGCGGATCTTTGAAAATGTATATCGTTGGCAGAAGAAATTATTTAGACCAGTTATCAAAAACTTCATTGATGACTTTATTCTCGATAAAAATCATCTGCTACCACAGAGAATCTATAAATAATAGTGCGTAAGTCCTATGGTTTTAAATTCCTGAAGGGTCTGCTCAACCATTTTCTTGATTTCATCAGGATGCTGTAAATCGCATTGAATCAGCAGACAACGGCGTCCTTCTGCTTCAACCATTTTTTTGGTATCAAGCGCATCCTGATCTTCATCCAGATAGCAAATGGCAATATCGGCGCCTTCGCGGGCAAATAATACTGATACAGAGCGACCAATCCCGCTGTCACCACCTGTAATGAGTGCTACTTTGCCTTTTAATTTATCGCTACCTTTATAATTTTCTTTAATGACTTCCGGATTAGGATCCATTTTAGTCTGGTCACCCGGTTGATGGGCTTGGGTTTCAGTTGAAGCTGGAGTTTCAGGATAGTTATTCATATTTTTTCCATGATTGCTCTTGATGAAAAAATATATTAGGAGCTTTTAGTTGGGATTGAATTAGACTCAACATTTCATAACAGAACCTGTGCAAGATTTAGCATTTATACATTTAGCTTAAATTGACACTTTAGAACTGCCTGTTTTGGTTATTCAAATTTCACTTCTAGAATGAAATATCGGGTTTCTTTTTAAGGAAAAGAGCGATAAGCAGGAATATACCTTCAGTGGATTACAGAAGAGTTAAGTCGATTTAGGAACCAATCTGCAAAATAAAACCAATAACTTATTTACAACCAAATAAATCTAAAATATACAGCTAGATAAGCTACAAGTATTTCTTTACAACTGCGCTTTTAACCAGAATGGAGAAGCACATTGCGCGCTATCCGCTATAAATATATTGTCCTGATCCTTTTACTTTTGCTCGTTGCATTTGGCGTATTTCGCTGGTGGCAAGGGCCACAAGTCACAGGTTATACCTTAGAGCCGATGCCGCTGGTGCAATCAGTGGTTGCCACCGGGCAGGTCATCACCGTTTCACGTGCTCAAGTCGGTAGTGAAGTAACCGGCGTGGTACTAGAACGTCGGGTCAAGGAAGGCGATCGGGTCAAACCGGGCGATTTGCTAGTTGTACTTAAATCGGATGAACTGGCAGCCCAAGTTCGTCAGGCAGAAGTCGCATTGAATGAACTGGCAACCAATCGCCGTCCACAAGCCTCAGCAGAATTGGCTTCAGCAAAAGCTCAGCTGGAACAGGCCAGCCGTGAAGCGACGCGTCGTCGCAATGCCGAAGCAGGCATCCTTTCGGCAGAAGAAATTGAACAGGCTGTAGAGGCAGAAAGGGTAGCACGCAATAATTATGAAACTGTGCGTTTAAAAGCAGCTGCACTGGCACCTGGTCAGGTAGAGGAGGCTTCATTGCGTGAGCAGCTTTCGGTAGCACAGGCTCAACTGGCTAAAACTAAAATCCGGGCAACTGTTGCTGGAACGGTGCTGACCCGTGATGTTGAGCCTGGCGATCTGGTTCAGCCAGGACGTACCTTATTTACCATTGCAATGGATGGTAATACCGAAATCCGTGTACCACTGGATGAACGTAATCTGTCACGACTGGCGTTGTCCCAGAAAGCGACTGCAATTGCCGATGCTTACCCGGATAAACCTTTCCCAGCCCGGATTAATTTTATTGCACCGAGTATCGATCCTCAACGCGGCACGGTAGAAGTGCGTCTATCGGTTGATCCGGTACCTGATTTCCTGCGTCAGGATATGACGGTATCGGTTAATGTCGAGACAGGTCGCCGTGATCGTACCTTAGCGATTCCGAATGATGCGCTAGGGAAAGTACAGGGCGATCAGGCCACCGTATTACTGGTACGTGATAGCAAAATCCAGCGACAAAAAGTGAAACTGGGTCTGCGCGGACTTGCCATGTCTGAAGTGATTTCCGGTTTAAAAGTGGGTGACCAGGTACTGTCAGATGCAACTTCAACTTTAAAAGATGGCACACGAGTTCGATTTAAGCCCGAAGAAATCAACTATGCCGACCAGAATAATGATGCCAGCAATAAAAATGAATTACCGGTGAAATTCGAGTGAAAAAATTACTAGGGCGTCTCTGGATTGAATGGAAGATCGCAATCAGTTTTTTGCGAGAAGGCCGAATGCAGTCTCTGATGATTACAGTGGGTGTTGCTGTAGGGGTGTCTGTGATTGTTTTTATCTCGGCACTGATACAGGGCTTGCAGTCTAATATCATCGAAAGGACTTTAGGGACACAGGCGCATATCCGTTTACTGTCCCCCGATGAAGTGAACCAAGTTATACCCGCACCCGCAGGCACTGTGCAGCTGGTTCTAGAAGATAAACGGGCCCAAAGACTACGCTCTATCAATAATTGGCAAGAGGTCGTGACGACCTTGGATCAGGTGCCTTTATTGACAGCTGTTTCTCCAGTAGTTTCTGGACCTGCATTCGCACAGCGTGGTGAAGCTCAGGAATCGGTTGCGCTGGTGGGCATGGATCCAGAACGTTATCAGAAAATAATTCCACTTAAAGAATATATGATCAGTGGGCAGTTACGTGTCGGTGCAGATGATGTAATGATTGGCAGTCAGCTGGCTAAAGATCTGGGTGTACAGGTGGGTAGCAAATTACGATTAGACACCGGTCAGGACAACAGTACTGTCGTAAATATTTCCGGAATTTTTGAACTTGGAGTACGTGAGCTGGATTCGCGCTATGTCTATATGGATTTAAAACAGGCACAGTCTTTACTCAGCCTGCCAGGCGGGATCACTGTAATCGACCTGACGGTAGAAAATATTTTTGAAGCAGAAAATATTGCAACGCAGGTCGGGCGTTTGACTTCCTTACAGGCAGAAAGCTGGATTAAAACCAATGGTCAGTTAATGAATGCCATCTCAGCGCAGAGCCTTTCAACCAATATGATTATTATTTTTGTGGCCATCTCCGTCGCTTTTGGTATTGCCAGCGTCTTGTCAGTCAGTGTCGTACAACGGACTCGTGAAATTGGCATCTTAAGGGCAACAGGGGCCACACAAAGACAAATCCTGCGCGTTTTCCTGTTTCAGGGCGCAATTTTTGGCTTGTTGGGGTCTATTATCGGCAGTGCAGTCAGTTATTTACTGGTCTGGATCTTTAATGAATTTGGCCCAGGCCTGTTCTATATTCCAATTTCAATCAATCTGCTATTGCTGGCTTTATTGCTGGCCACATTGACTGGTGTAGTGGCAGCGGCTATACCATCCCGTCGTGCTGCGGCACTTGATCCTGTGGAGGCAATTCGTCATGTCTGATTCATCGAATGAAGTCTTGCGGCTGGAAGCACTACGTAAATCTTATAATATTGGTCAGCCTAATGAAGTCGAAGTTCTGCATGGCATTGATTTGTGTATTGAACGTAATGACTTTGCAGCACTAATTGGTCCTTCAGGCTCGGGGAAAAGTACTTTATTGAATATTCTGGGTCTATTGGACCAGCCAACTAGCGGTGAACTATATCTGCTTGGTCAACCCACCAGCCGTATGGATGACGCTGCACGTACCGTATTACGCGGCAGCAGTATTGGATTTGTATTTCAGTTTCATCATCTGATTCAAGCTTTTAATGCATTAGACAATGTCCTAATGCCGTTAATGATGGCACATGGTAAACCGGATCAAAAAGCTCTAGACCGCGCTCATGAACTTCTGGCTGCAGTCGGGCTGGAAAAGTATGCACATCGAAAACCGAATGAGCTTTCCGGCGGGCAACAACAGCGTGTTGCAATTGCTCGGGCACTGATTACAGAACCCGCCTTGTTACTGGCCGATGAACCGACCGGGAACCTGGATACCCAGACCGCGTCTGAAGTTTTTGAACTGTTTCGTAAAGTAAATAAGGAACAGGGCTGTGCCATTTTGCTGGTGACTCATGATCCGCGCTTGTCTGTTAGTTGTGATCGCACCATCAAGTTAGTTGACGGCCTGATTCAAAGTGATACCAGAACAGCTCCAGCAGATATTCCTGAAAATACTTAATTTTTAAATATTTTAAGAATTTGTATTCTCCAATTATGGATAAATAAAGATTTTTCTTATCACTTAAGCCTTGCAATAAAGCTGATACAAGGTTTGCATCAGGGTAAGTACTTTGGGGTCGGAAAGCTGATAGAAAATCTGCTTTCCTTCACGACGCGTGCTGACCATTTCGGCTTTTCGGAGCACCGTAAGTTGTTGTGAGAGAGTGGGTTGGTGAATATCTGTTTGTAGCTCAATCTGTTGCACATTCATTTCACTATCGACCAGTACACATAGAATTTTCAGTCGGTCAGAATTCGACAACACTTTTAAGCGTTCGCTTACCACATGAGCCTGAGAAAAATCAATACGTGTCTGAGTTTCATCTGCTGTCATATAAAAAACCTGTATTAGTCACACAATATTTAAAAACCGTCTTGATTAATATTTATAATTATATAATATAAAATTATATATTTTAAGTGGAATATGCTCATGCATGACTTTTTGGCAGCGTTTCTCGGTGGATTACTGCTTGGTCTTTCAGTGGTCGGCTATCTGTATGTGAATGGCCGTATTGCGGGCGTGAGTGGGTTGGTTGGGCAGGTACTTAATCGAAAGACAATTTTCAAAACTCCTGCGGTCTGGTTTTTAGCAGGACTATTTATAGTTCCATTTATCTACGGCGTATTGTTTCAGCCAGAAATTGAGCTGAATGCCAGCCCATGGATGATGGTCATTGCCGGTTTGCTGGTTGGTTTTGGTACACGTTTAGGTTCAGGTTGTACCAGTGGACATGGCATCTGTGGGATTAGCCGTCTGTCAAATCGCTCCTTTATTGCGACCGGGTCTTTTATGCTGGCGGGATTTATCACGGTTTATGTTGTTCGTCATCTGGTTGGAGCTATCTAAATGAAAAATCTATTCGCTTTTCTATTTGGTGGCCTGTTTTCAGTCGGCTTAATGCTCTCAGGTATGTCTAATCCTGAAAAAGTTCTGGATTTTCTGGATCTGTTTGGGGATTGGGATGCCAGTCTTGCCTTTGTCATGATGGGGGCAATTCTGGTGGCTTTTATTCCTTTCCAGAAAGCTAAACATAATCCACATCCGACCACTTTATTTAATGAACCCATTGATTTACCAAAGAATCAAAAGATTGATCCTAAACTGCTGTCGGGTAGTTTATTATTTGGTATCGGTTGGGGAATTGCAGGCATTTGTCCGGCACCCAGTTTTACCCTGATTGGTTTGGGACATTATCAAGCCTTGTATTTTATTGCAGCTATGCTGCTTGGGATCTGGATTCACCGTAAATGGGCAGGAGTATAAATATGACACAGCAGCCAAACGTCAAAGCGTTTTTTGATAAAAATACCAATACTTTTAGTTATGTGGTGAGCGATCCTCAAACTGCCCAATGTGCCATTATTGATAGCGTGCTGGATTACGATGCTGCGTCTGCCACCACATCGACCGAGCATGCCGATCAGATGATTGCCTATGTGAAATCACAAGGTTTGACGGTGGAATGGATTCTGGAAACTCATGTACATGCTGATCATCTGACAGCTGCCCAATATCTGAAACAGCAATTAGGCGGCAAGATTGCAATCAGTAAAAAAATTGCGCTGGTACAGGAAACGTTTGCCGAGATTTATCATCTGGACATGAAACAGATCAATGCGCATCAGCCTTTTGACTATCTGTTTGAGGATGGTGAGCATTTCAAGATTGGCAAGCTGGAAGTTTATAATATTCCTACGCCAGGACATACACCTGCCTGTTTAAGCTATGTGATTGGTAACGCCGTCTTTGTAGGGGATACACTGTTTATGCCGGACTATGGCACGGCTCGTTGTGATTTTCCAAATGGCAGTGCCTCGGTTTTATATGATTCTGTTCACAAGCTGTTTCAGCTCCCGGAAAGCACCCGTGTATTTTTGTGTCATGACTATTTGCCAGAGTCACGTCATGAATATCAATGTGAAACCACGATTCAGCAGCAAAAACAGCAAAACGTTCATATCCGTGAAGGGATTAGCAAATCTGAATTTGTACAGATGCGTCAGCAGCGTGATGCAGGTCTAAGTATGCCTAAACTGATTTTGCCTGCGATCCAGATTAATATGAATGGCGGACAGTTCCCAATGCCAGAAGCCAATGGTGTGTCTTATGTGAAGCTGCCGCTAAATTATTTTAAGAAGTGATCAATTTATCAGGAACAAAATATTAATCTTTAAATTAAGCGCTTATAAAGTTTGCGAATTTTAATATTCCACCCTATGCTATTTGGGTTAACTCATTTTTATATTTTCAGGGTGCATCGTGCTCAGACAGTTCTTTAAACAGATCTGGTTTGTGATGCTTATGGTATTCGCCGTAAGCTGGAGCGGCATGTCGATTGCTTCAGCAAAAACGATGCATCTGGAAACGTCAACCAAGCAGATGGGTTCCCATTGTAAGGAAATGGAAAAAATAGAGAAGTTACATCGCCAGCATCAAGCTATGCATGATTCTGCTCATGATATGAGTCAGGACATGGATTGCCACTCCGATTTAAATGAACACAAAGATGACTGTCTGGATTGTATTTATAGCTCTTGCCATAACCTGAGTAGCTGGATCGATGTGGAAATCTCGAAGTTAACTCTTCCTGAGATTCATGCCTTAGAAACCACTTTTATCTCTAATTATCAAGCCAAGCACCTTGCCGGGTATTGGCAGGAAATTCTGCGCCCACCTAAAACTTAATCCTCGTTATTTATATTTTAATAAATCAAGGATTAAGTTATGTCGATTAAAATTAGTCAAAGCCTGTTATTGGGCTTAAGTTTAGTGATCTCGTCTTCATTATTGGCTGCTGTAAAAGAATATCAGCTGGTTATTGATGAAGGTCCAGTCAATATCACCGGTAAAACCGTACAACGTATTACAGTGAATGGAAAATTTCCTGCACCTTTACTGGAGTTTGAGGAAGGTGATGAAGCTGTTATTCGCGTCAAAAACAAGCTAAAGAATAAAGAAAGCTCTCTGCATTGGCATGGTTTATTGCTACCCGGCCTGATGGATGGTGTCCCCGGTTTTAACGGGTTTCAGGGCATTGCACCTAATCAGGAATTTGTCTATCGCTTTAAAATTCGTCAGAGTGGAACCTACTGGTATCATGCCCATTCCAAGGGGCAGGAACAGGACGGCCTTTACGGCGCCTTTGTAATCTATCCCAAAAACCAGGCGGAAGTTCCTGCACATGAGCAGACCGAGCGTGATTATGTGGTCATGCTTTCAGAATTTCATGAGCAGTCCGGCCAGCAGATCATGAATAA
The DNA here is from genome assembly GCF_013418535.1 of Acinetobacter sp. YH12137. Taxonomy (NCBI): domain Bacteria; kingdom Pseudomonadati; phylum Pseudomonadota; class Gammaproteobacteria; order Moraxellales; family Moraxellaceae; genus Acinetobacter; species Acinetobacter sp. YH12137. The sequence goes on from NZ_VPBW01000023.1 coordinate 18,766, forward strand.
TTTAAAAAAATCTGCCGAGTATTATCAAAATCAGCGTGAAACTCTGAGCGATGTTTTTCAGCAAATCAAACGGGAAGGGCTTAAAGCCACCTGGAATGATCGCAAAATGTGGAACCAGATGCGCATGCTGAAAACCGATCTGTCTGATGTAACCGGCTATACCTTTTTGGTGAATGGAAAAACGCCTGAACAGAACTGGATAGGACAGTTTAAACCGAATGAAAAAGTGCGACTGCGTTTTATCAATGCCTCTGCCATGTCATTTTTTGATGTGCGTATTCCACAGTTAAAAATGACAGTCGTCAGTGCAGACGGGCAGCCTGTCAAACCTGTAGCGGTCGATGAATTCCGCATTGGTGCCGCAGAAACCTATGATGTAATTGTAGAGCCCACTGCGGAACATTATCAGATTGAAGCTGAATCGATTGACCGTTCCGGTTTTGCGATTGGCAGCTTACAGAATGAATTAAAGCCAGCTCATCATGCCATACACAAACCTATATCCCGTCCTCGTGCCTTATTGACCATGGAAGATATGGGACATGGCAATATGCAGGGTGAAGCACACGAGCAGATGAATCATCAGAATCATGCTAGCCATGACATAAATGTTAAAAAAGATACTGAACATTCGATGATGGGACATAAGCAGCATGCATCAGCCAAAATTATCGAACAAGGAGAGGACAATCATACCGAGCATTCAGATACTTCATCCGCTATAGATCATGTGAATCACTCAAATATGACCGGGGATATGCAACATGAAAAAGATGCCAAAACTTTTACGCAGCAACCAGTTTACGGCTGGGCCAATGCCTCTACACCGGTAGGGCATAAAGCTTTGCAATATAGCGACCTCAAATCTTTAACTCCGCAAAAAGATATTCGCGACGCAGAAAGCGAATTGGTGATTCGTTTAGGCGGCACCATGGAACGGTATATCTGGACCATGAACGGCAAGAAATTTAATGAAGCAGAGCCGCTCAAAGTGAAATTTGGGGAACGGATCAGGCTGAAATTTATCAATGACAGTATGATGGCACATCCGATGCATTTACATGGCATGTTCATGCAGCTCGAAAATGGCCAGTCTGCAATAGATATGCCGAATAAACATACAGTGATTGTCCCACCTGGAAAAACCGTTACGACTTTGCTGACTGCAGATGAACTAGGTGAATGGGCGATTCATTGTCATCTGTTGTATCACATGACTGCCGGCATGATGAATAAACTGATTGTAGCAAATGTTCAGGAAAATGGCGTTTCGACTCAGAATACTGTGCGGGAAGAGCATTCCCATCATCACATGACAAAACCAGTAGAAAAACAAGGAGATGCTCATGCACACCATTAATCTTTGTCTGAAGCCTGTTTTGGCTAGTGTATTGGCGTTGGGAAATATGACTGTTTTTGCCGAAGATATATCTCAACAGCATGCTGATCATTCGATGCATCATCAACAATCACTTCAATCGTCAGAGCATCATTTAACTTCAGTAGCACCGGAAATTACTGAAAATTTAATTCCAGATTCAGCTTCAACCTATTCCAGCGAACATGATCATCGCAAGGAACATGGAGGGCAAATTTATACGCGGGTCAAACTGGACAATAAATGGATCAAAAACTCAGAAGGTGAGGGAGGCTTACAGTCTGAGAATGAGCTTCGGATTGGCACGGATGAAAATAAACTGTTCATTAAACTCAAAGCTGACAAGCAGGAATCCAGAGCAACAGAATATGCAGTCCAAGCTCTGTATAGCCGGAATATTTCAGATTTCTGGGATGCTCAGGCGGGTCTTCGCTACCGTCAGGAAAATTTGGGTCAGCCTAATGCTGGGCAAAATATTGAACATGTAGATGCAATATTTGGATTCCATGGGTTGGCGCCGTATTTCTTTGAAACCAATGCACATCTGTATCTTGGTCAAGATGATTTTATCGGACTTGAGCTAGAAACAGAACGTGATCTGCTACTCACACAAAAACTGATTTTGCAGCCTTATGTTGAAGTTGACCTCATTTTGAAGGATAAAGCAGCCAATGCCAAAAAGACTGGAATAAGTCATGCGGCATTCGGTCTGGAAACCCGTTATGAGATCAATAAAAAGATCATGCCTTACCTTGATATTGCTTATGAATATTCCAAGGGCAATGAGAAAACCTCATGGCAGGACGCATCTGATTCTGAACAGGGCGGACGTTATGGAATCGGTTTAAGAATGATGTTCTAAACAGATATCTATATAAGCTAATATTTATGAGGCGGGAAAATCATTTTCTCGCCTCATATACTCAGCTATATTTTATTCTTAAGGCCTTTATAAACTTTTAAATTTTTCTTTGTTTTAAATTATTCATCTTCAGAATAAATATAAATACGATTGGACTTATAACAACCCAAAGTGCCATAAAGCTAATACTACTACTGAATTGAGTTCGTAAAAGGGACAATACCAATAGTAAAAGACTGCCTGAGATCAATTTAACGATGACCGGATAACTCACCAGAAAAGAATATCGAGACTGTCTGGTTTTTAAAATCTGTTTTTCACTCACTGCATAAAAACCAAAACAGGCCATCCAGATCAGTCCTACTATTGCCATCCATATCATGAAGAAGACTCCTGCTGTGCAGTTTTAAGCTTGGCCTGAATTTTATGAACAGCTTTTTGCTGGATAGGTGTAATTTTCTGATGTAGGAAGTAAGCGAGAAGTGCCAAGATCCAGAGCATCAGATCGATACGCAAAAACAGCCAATAGTTCGCAAAAGAATCCAGATAATGCTGGGACCACAAATAATACAGGTCGATGAGTGGAAGCATAAAAGCGGCACAGATGAGAATTTTAAGCTGCGTTTTCCATAAATGCTGTTGTGGCGTTAAACAGGCCAAGATAAAACTACTCAGCCAAATACTAAAGAAGATATAGATTTCATAATTTGTGGTGCCCACAGGAATGTGAATCAAACGGTTTGCATAAAGATAAGCCAGCATGGCAATAGGTAAACCAATTATAATGGTGATATTCAGACGATTCACCAGATAATATCCAAAGTGAAAACGATCCGATTTTTTCTGCATCTGTCGTTTCAGGCTCCAGAGCAATAATCCGGAAGCGATCATGGCACAGCCTAATATGCCTGAGAAAAATAGGGCGAAACGTAAAACAGGTTCGGCAAAACGTGCCATATGCAAACCATATACTCCAGCATTCAGGGTAGCAATTGCACTGTCATTACGGGTGTTTTCAAGCAATTTGCCTGTCGTCGCATTGAATACGAGTTGTGCCTGATTGCGGGTAATAGAATGATCTTTCAATTCGGTTAAGGTAATCTTTGCCAGCTGGGTATTCGGCTGCTTCACGGTAATATTGTCAAATTCTGATTTTCCCCAGTGCTGCTGCGCCGTAGTGATAAAATGTTGAATCGGTAACATCTCCGTTTTAATGGGCACAGCAGAGGGAGCAAGCACATTTTTGGTTCGGATTTCTTCAAAATATTGAAATGGATTTTCTGGATATAGCTGCTTCATGCCAGAAGGCAAAACAATATAAAAGAAAATAGCCAGTCCAGTAAAAGTCATAGTTAAAAAGAACGGTAGCGCAATGACGGAACTGACATTATGAAAATCCAGATAGGAACGTTGTCCTTTAAAAGCTCTCAGAGTAAAGAAGTCGGTCAGAATTTTTTTATGGGTAATGATTCCGGAAATCAGGGTCATCAACATGATGAATGCAGCAATGGTGACAATCAGACGGCCAATGGTATAAGGTACGCCATATAGCTGAAAATGAAAGTTATAGAAAAAATCTCCGCCCTGTGTAGCCGAAAGCGTTAATTCCTTACCTGTCATAGCATCCAAGGTTTTAAGTTGATAAGCACCCTCTGCAGTTTGCCAATAAATTTTATTAACCGGTAAATCATGATTTGCTACCCCGATATACCAGTTCTGTGCATCAGGTGCATGTTGCTGTAAATAGCTATAAGCAGTTTTTAAAGCTGTTTCCTGGTTCACCTGCATCATGACAAATTGTGGCTGCATCCACATTGTAATTTCATGGCGATAATAGGTAACCGCACCTGTTAAAAAGATCGCGAAGAGGAGCCAGCCAAAACTTAAACCTAGCCATGAATGTAGCCATGCCATAGATTGACGGACAGATTTATGCATGGTTTAACCTATGAAGCGGGAAATGACAAATAAAACAATGAGAGGAATCAGGCTATAGACTGAAAGTGTTTTAAGACTTTGGATACAGAAGATTCCAATCACAAAACAGACATAAAAAATGAGGGCAATAAAGGCAGCCAGATAAACCGATTCAGCTTTGGGTAAACTCGCCTGTAAAAAATAGGCCAGATCGAGAGCAATCAGATAACTACATAAATAACCAATACCAAAGCTCATGCCTAATCGATACAGGATAGCAAGTGGCTGAAGGGTAGAAATCATGGAAAGGCCTTTATATGAATCTGTATAAATAAATATTGAGGCAACTTAATGCACGAAGCTTAAGGTCGTGACCAGGTACTGTTTCTTATACACTTGCTGATTCAATTTTCCTGTCTTGTCTACTTCTTGACTCACCTCTAGTACATATTGACCCTTCCATGGCGTAGCAATATTAATTTGGCCATGCTTGTTGGTCGTATAGTTTTTAAGCCAGTGCTGTGGGGAATAGACAGTCACTTTGACATCCGCAGCGGGTTTACCCTGATACATGACTGTAAAAGTATTACTGTTCGGTTGAACCGGTACGATATCCAGCTCTGAGTCTGCTTTCAGGTTTTGTCTGCCGGATTTCGCGTGATAGCTGAGTAAGGATTCCCCATAGATCAGTTCATGATAGAGCTCTACATCTGCTTGATCTTTTGTAGAGTAGACCAGATGATCCTGGTGTAGTTGGGGACTAAATTGTTTTTTAGTCTGAATCGCTTTTGCTTGGCTGAATGACTTTAAGGCACCTTCTTGAGTCTCTTTGAGCTGTTCACTATATTCACCAAAGAATGCATGTGTTTTTGCATCTGAAGCACGTTCTAGCCAAAGCATATGGGCCTGAGCAGAAAGGGTCAGTGACAGTCCAATTGTCAAAGTAATGATTTTTTTCATGAATTCTACCTGATTATTGTTTACATATAAGAAAATGAGCTCCGAATATTCTTTCAAAGCTCAAGCGAAAAATTAATATTTGAATTTTACGGCCACACTGTAATTTGCCGGTGCACCATAGAAGCCTTGCTGATTCGGGAAATTAAATAAGTATTTTTCATTGGTCAGATTATTCCCGTTGGCCTGCAAAGTAATGTGATCATTGAGTTCATAACTGGCCATCAGATTCACAAGCGCATATGCATCCTGTTTGATAATGCCTGCTTGTTGGGTAACAACACCCTCTGTAGCAGCTTCAGGAACTTCTAGATAAGTTTTATCCTGCCATTGCACACCAAGGCCCAGTTTCAGTTTTGGAATCTGTGGCACCTGATAGGTGGTCAGAAGATTAAAAGACTGATTAGGATTAAAGGTACGGGCATCACCACCGTTGATCAGATCTTTAAGACTAAACTGAGTATAGCCAAAGCTTAGATTTAAATGATCCGTTAACTGACCAGCCAAACCAAATTCATAACCTTGTGAACGTAGATCACTCACCTGGGTTTTACGTAAAGTCGGGATACCGTCAGAATCTCGCAACGGATAATTGCTTTGTTCTGTTCTGAATACGGCCATGCTGGCGGTGAGCTTATCATCTAGCCAGGAACTTTTAATCCCGGCTTCATAACTTTCACCTTCAACCGGTTTATTAACACTGCCATCCAGAGCTTTAGTTGTTTGTGGACGGAAAATTGAGGTATAGCTTAGATAACCTGTATATTCAGGACTAAATTCATAAGTCAGGCCTGCATAAGGTAATAGCTTATTCTCATCATAAATCGTGTCTGTTCCATAACTGCTGCCTGTACTTTCAGCCTGAACATAGTTGGCACCTAAAAGCAGTTTCAGATCGTCAGTCATATGTAAACGGGTGGCGGCATATAGGCTTTGGTTTTTTTGCCGGATGTGCATTTCACCACTGGTTTTTGACATATCCCAAACTGGTTCGGGCGGCGTAAAACTGGATAGATCTGTGGTAAGTGGGTTGGTAAAGCTGCCAGCATAACCTAACTCATTCAGATTGTTTTCAGCCCAGATATAGCCAAAAGATGCCTCATGTTGTTGTCCCCAAAGTGGATAGGTGCCACTAAAACTCAGACTGGCCTGCTGTTCCTTGTTGTCATCAATATACATACCTGGATATAAGAAAATACCTGAAGTACCGTCAGCACCAGGTTTACCGGACAGGAATAAAAGTTTTGAATCCCGTTCAGTCCGTTTTTCCTCATAACTCAGTTTAGCTTTCCAATCAGCGCCAAGTTGTTGTTCGATCTCGGCAAAATAGTTTTTAATATTACTGTCCCAGTAGGCCCAGTCCGGACTGTAATTATAATTTCTTGAATAGCTTAACTGTTCACCTTCAGTATTGATTAAAGGATTGGAACCCCAATTGACACCATTGGGATTATGATTCGTTTCAGTATAACCAGCAGTTATTAAGGTCGAATCAGTCAGGTCAGCCTCAACCACGGCACCAATGCCATTTTTTTCGAGTTCATAGTGATCCAGATAACTATCACCTGTCTGCTGATAGCCAAATACTCGGCCTCTGATTTTTCCATCCTGTGTCAGGGGAGAGGAAACATCTGCTTCATAACGTTGGGTATTCCATGAACCATAACTGGTATTAAACGCGGCCTGAAGTTCCTGAGTAGGGCGTTTTCTAATCATATTAATGGTAGCGCCCGGATCGCCAATACCATTATTTAAGGCATTTGCACCTTTAACGATCTCTATACGGTCAAATAAAAAGCTGTCTGGATTGTCATTATTGTAGTTATAGCCTTCAAGCGGAATCCCAACGCCGTCTACCAATACGTTTGAGATTTCAAAACCACGTGATAGATAGGAAGTTCGTTCGGTCTCCTGGTTACTTACAGTGATCCCCGGTGAGTTGCGGAGTACATCACGGGTATTATCCAGTGCAAAGTCATCTAATTGTTGACGCGTCACTACATTCACTGTTTGTGGCGTTTCCTTAAGAGGAATATTTAGTTTAGAAGCTGTTGCAGAATTTTGAATAATATAGCTTTTAGTCTGTTCAGAGCTTTCTGTTGTTTGTGCTGCATCAGTGACTATCGTGATGGTAGGAAGTTGCTGACTATTTTCTGCAAAACTTTGCTGTGTCATCAATATGGCAAAACTGAGCAAAGATAGCTTGAAAGTTGGATGATTGGTATAAAACATTTTAATGAATGTAAATGATAATAATTATCGCTAATGTTATTGATTAGATATTTTTAAATCAATCTAAATACAATAGGAAATTTAAATTAAAAATTACTCATTGATAGAGGAATACTTTGCAGTTAAAGCAGATTAAAAGAAGAAGGGGTTAAGATTTTGCTTAAAATAAAAACGATTTATTTTAGTAAAATAATATGTAAATTATTGACTTCATATTAATTTTTAAATTTATAAAGTATATTCGCTAAATTTTTTTCATGTAGAGAATGAGATTAATACTCAAATATAAAAAGAAAAATGAAATAAAAAAAAGCCATCACATTGATGGCTTTTTATAAATGATATTGATCAATAAGTTTTATAAGGCAAGAACTTGCCAGACAATACGACATTGACACGGTCGCCATTCGGATTTTCTTCGCGTTGAATATCCATACTAAAATCAATCGCGCTCATAATACCGTCACCAAATTCTTCATGAATCAGTTCTTTAATGGTAGAACCATATACATTCACCACTTCATACCAACGATAAATTAAAGGATCGGTCGGTACGCTGGTTGGCAGGGAACCTTTATATGGCACGATCTGTAGCCATGCAACGGCTTCATCACTTAAGCCAAAAATCTGACCAATCTTTTCTGCTTGCTCTTTATTAAACGCCATCTGACCTAAACATGCAGCGGTTACCCATTCTTTAGAAAGACCAATCTCTTTGGCAACATCTGACCACTTAATTGACTTTAAAACTTTCGCTGAAATGATCATATCAGTTACTTGTTGACGATGGGTAATCATAATCCTCTCCATATTATTCTCAAATGAATGTATGCAGAACGGATAATGCAGATATCATGCCAACAGCATTCTAGAGTTCATGCTAAATAGAAAATGAATATTTAAGCGATTGTTAATTATTTGTGGCATAGCTTTTGCTTCTATTTCGATATACATGGCAACGACGCCATTCACCATTACCTGTTCTAATATTCAAGGCAACGGCGCCTAAGGTCTTCAATGATCTTAGGCGTCTTTTTTTCGAAAAACAGGTCCGTATATTGAAAAAGAGGACGACAACATGGCATATCTTGCTCCTGCGGAGTTTGCAAAAAAAGTAGTAGATGCGGGTGAATCCAAGCTTCATATGGCAACCCGTGATGTTTTGATTCGTGCCTTTATGGCAGGTGCGATTTTGGCCTTGGCAGCCGTATTTGCAATTACGATTGCAGTGCAAACTGGTGTGCCGCTGATTGGCGCATTACTGTTTCCTGTCGGCTTCTGCATGTTGTATTTATTGGGCTATGACTTGCTAACCGGGGTATTTGTATTAACACCGCTGGCATGGCTGGATAAACGTCCTGGCGTAACCTGGGCACGCATTTTAAAAAACTGGGGACTGGTATTTTTAGGTAACTTTACTGGGTGTTTAGTCGTTGCAGTACTGATGGCTGCTGTTTATACCATGGGCTTTGCGACTGATCCGAATCCAGTCGGTGAAAAGATTTCTCATATTGGTGAAGACCGTACCTTAGGTTATGCGGCTTATGGTTTCTCAGGTTGGATAACTATTTTTATTCGCGGCATGCTGTGTAACTGGATGGTGTCTTTAGGGGTGATTGGTGCGATGATGTCAACTACAGTGAGTGGCAAGTTCATCGCAATGTGGATGCCAGTGATGCTGTTCTTTGCCATGGGCTTTGAACATTCAGTGGTAAACATGTTCCTGTTCCCATTTGCCATGATGATGGGTGGTGACTTCTCGATTGCAGATTATTTCCTGTGGAATGAATTACCGGTTGCTTTAGGTAATCTGGTCGGTGGTTTAGCCTTAACAGGTCTGGCACTTTACACCACACATGTACGTACTGGCGCGAAAAAAGAATTCTAATAATGAATCATTTTTAAAGGGATCAATATGATCCCTTTTTTGAGTTTTCAATATGAAAAAAACATTAAAAGTCGCTATTGGACAATATTCTACGGCTGGTATTAAAGATCAGAATCAGGATTTTTATGGCATCTTTTTACCAGAAGGTCATGTACTGAAGCAAAAAGGTATAGCTTGTGCGATTGCCGACGGGATCGGCAGTAGCAATGTCAGTCACATTGCCGCAGAAACAGCCGTCAGCAGTTTTCTCTCAGATTATTATTCGACTTCGGATGCCTGGAGCACCCAGACTTCAGCAGCACGGGTGATTCGCGCCACAAATTCATGGTTATATGCACAAACTCAACAAAGTCAGGGACGTTTCGATAAAGACCGGGGCTATGTCTGTACCTTATCCGCACTTATTTTAAAGCAGCATCAGGCGCATATTTTTCACGTCGGTGATAGTCGTATCTATCGAATCCGAGATGGTGAAATTGAATTATTAACCCATGATCATCGCGTCTGTCTGTCTTCGACAGAACATTATCTCAGTCGTGCCTTAGGGGTGGATTATCGTATTGAAATTGATTATCAAAGCCTTGAACTAAAAGAAAAAGATGTCTTTCTACTCATGACTGATGGGGTTTATGAGTTTGTTACAGACCAACAATTATTAGATTTCACCTTAGCAGCAGATCACTTAAATCAGCTTGCCAAATTCCTGGTTGAACAGGCTTTAAAACAGGGCAGTGATGATAATTTAAGTCTTCAAGTGCTCCGTATTGAGCAGTTGCTTGAACCAGATCAGTTTTATATGCACCAGGATTATGTCTTTCCACCCCAGCTCAGCAAAGGTGAAGCATTTGAAGGCTATGCCATTGACAAAATCCTGCACCAAAATCACCGCAGTTGCCTGTATTTGGCACACGATCATGATCGGCAACCGCTAGTGATTAAAACTCTGGCAGTAGATTTGCAGCAAGATGAACAGGCTGTTGAACAGTTTCAACTTGAGGACTGGGTGTCAAAGCGTCTTAAGCACGAAAATCTGCTGCAATGTTATCCGCATCAATCAGAGAAAAAATATTTATTCCAGAGTTATGAATATTTGCAGGGAGAAACCTTAGATCGCTGGCTGCATCAACAGAAAAAGCCTTTGCAGATGGAAGATATTCTCCCTATTTTGCAGCAAACAGCATTGGCCTTAAATGCAATGCACCGACTGGAAATGTTGCATCAAGATGTACGTCCTGAAAATATTATGGTCTTAAACGTTGATAATACACTTAAAGTCAAACTGATTGATTATGGTTCAACTGCTGTACGAGGTTTAGTCGAAATTAATCCTAAACATGTGAATCGGCCACTTGGTACCTTGGCATTTATGGCGCCTGAATATTTCATTGAACATTCACCATCGATTCAGTCCGATCAATTTTCTTTGGCAGCCATGGCTTATTATTTACTGACTAAACAGCTTCCTTATGGTACAGATTTAGCTCGATGTAAGTCATTGAAACAGATGAAAAAAGTTCAATATCATTCCATTCAAAAATATCGGCCGGATTTACCACTCTGGTTAGACCAGATTCTAAAAAAGGCACTGAATATCGAGCCGATGCATCGTTATGAGGCATTGACTGAATTGATCCATGATCTGGAACACCCATCCAAGGAATTATTAAAATCCAAAGCTCCTACCATGATTGAACGTGATCCTTTACGTTTCTGGCAAATCAGTTGTGCTGTATTAGGACTTTTACTTTTATTAAGTATTGCATGGCCATTTATTTAAGAAGATTGGAGTGAATATAAGTAAAAAATTAGACCGTGTTCTATGCTTTGGGCAGCTTGCGTCACTAGTATATTTACGGCAATCAATCCACAACCAGAAACTACAAGAACTATATCATTACGATTTCAACCACCTTTTAAAATGGGAGAGATAAAAACAAAAAGCAAGGAAATACCATGGCGGCTCAATTTCTCCTATCAGCCTTAAGTACCGTAATCATATTGGCATTTACCGGCTGTACAGTTTCATCCAAAACACCCGTAACAGATAGTTATGGCGCTCAGCCGTCTTTACCTGAACCAAAATCAAGACCGTTTCCGGTCGTCAACATTGCCCCTGCAAAAGGTTGGCCTGAAGGCGTCATGCCGACGCCGGCATCGGGTTTAAAAGTGCAAGCATTTGCACAAGGCCTTCAACACCCGCGCTGGTTATATGTATTGCCGAATGGAGATGTACTGGTGGCTGAAACCGATGCTCCGCCTAAGCCCGAAGATAGTAAAGGCATTAAAGGCAAAATCATGAAAATGGTGATGAGAAGAGCAGGATCATCCTATCCGAGCGCCAACCGTATTAGCCTGTTGCGTGACAGCGATCAAGACGGCATTGCTGATCAGAAAACAGTATTTCTGCAAAATTTAAACTCGCCGTTTGGAATGACCTTAGTGGGTAATATGCTTTATGTCGCAAATACAGATGCTTTAGTGCGATTCTCTTATCAGCCAGGTATGACCCAGATCAAAGAAAAAGGCACTAAAGTATTGGACTTACCCGCTGGCCTCTTAAATCATCACTGGACAAAAAATGTTATTGCCAATCCTGCAGGGACAAAGCTCTACATTACGGTAGGCTCCAATAGTAATGTGGCTGAAAATGGCATAGCTCAGGAAGAAGGACGCGCCCTGATCATGGAATTGGATCTTTCTACAGGTAAAACCCGGCCGTTTGCTACAGGCTTGCGTAATCCCAATGGCATGGACTGGCAGCCTCAGAGTGAAGCATTATGGACTGTAGTGAATGAGCGCGATGAACTGGGCAATGATCTGGTTCCTGATTATATGACCTCAGTAAAAGATGGCGCTTTTTATGGCTGGCCTTATAGTTATTATGGCCAGCATGTGGATACCCGGGTAAAACCGCAAAAGCCTGAACTGGTCGCGAAAGCAATTAAGCCAGATTATGCATTGGGGAATCATACTGCATCACTGAGTCTGACATTTTATAAGGCTAATTTAATATCCCAATATCGTGATGGTGCACTCATTGGCCAGCATGGTTCCTGGAATAGGAAACCTCATAGTGGTTATAAAGTTATTTTTGTGCCATTTCAAAATGGTCAGCCTTCTGGTCAGCCTCAAGAGGTTCTGACCGGATTTTTAAGCAAAAATGGAGATGCATTTGGTCGGCCTGTGGGTGTAGCTACAGATGCTCAAGGCGCAATATTAGTTGCTGATGATGTAGGGAACGTGATTTGGCGAGTATCACCGAATCAATAAATAAGTAGATGCTAATAAAATAAAAGCCTTATAGTCTCTCCCAAAACTATAAGGCTTAGCGGCTGTAGTCTCTACTTTTATCACTTACCATCCCAGTAAGTTCGCTGTCTTTCGACTTTATTATCATTGTAATGCGATTATTATCAGCTTTCCTTGCTGACTCTTTATGTGAAACATAATGTCAAAAATTGAGGAAACAGGATATAGAGTATTTGCTCCAATCGATGTAAGCTTAAACTTACAAAAAAAATAATATATTTATACAAAAGTTAACATTATGTGAACTTTCCTATATTTTACAAAGGGCTTTATGACTAAAATAATTTAATTGTAGTAGATAAATAATGTTAAAAAATCATCTTTAAGGTTTTAAACAGCATTAAAATTAAAAGATATGATTTAAGAATCATCTTTTGCTTCAGGTTTGGCAGACAGGGTTCCATGTTATAGAAGATACTTATGAACACTTTAACTAAGGTAATTTATGGATCTGATTTCTCTGCCATATATGTGGTTGGGGATCTGCATGGTTGTTATAGCTTGCTCATGCAAGAATTAGAGAAAGTTCATTTTAATTTTGAGAAAGATCTACTGATTTGTACCGGAGATCTGGTCGATCGAGGTAATGAAAACCTGGAATGTGTTTCATTGGTTAGTCAACCCTGGTTTTATTGCGTTCGCGGTAATCATGAGGAAATGTGTATTAAGGGCCGTGACGATGCATGGATTCAGGATATGCATGCCCAGAATGGCGGTGAGTGGTTCTATCTTTTATCTACCGAAAAACAGGATGAACTCAGTGAAATTTTTTCTGCACTTCCTTTGGCCATTGAACTAAACCTAAAACATAAAAAGATTGGCATTTTACACGCAGATATTGCGCTTAATGACTGGAATGTATTTAAAAAGAAAATTGCAAAAGGTGAAAATAGAATTCCAGGCTTAACTTCAGCATATACCAATGCTCTTTGGGGTAGAGGGAGAATTCGCAATCATTCTTATCGCTATGGAACCGTTAAAAATATCGATGAGATCTATCTGGGTCATACGATTGTAAAAAACCATACTCAAATTGATAATTGCCACTATATCGATGTCGGTTCTGCTTATACGCAGAAGTTGTGTGTTGTTAAAATAAATGATGCAAACTAGGTGCTACAGCAAGAGCCAATTGAAAGACACATCAATAATTTTTACCTTTAAAATTAAATTGATAGCTCATTTTTATAAAAGGCGATCTATATTTATTTTTGAATGAGAAACTGTATTTCGTTCTATTTAATTTTGAGTAAGTATTCATACAATTAATTCAGCTATAGTGAATTTCTCTCATGTTTTACTGAATTTATATCGTTTTACTCATCTCTAGATTCACGTTTAAATGAAGTTATACAGAAATTTGGCTTTATTTAAAAATTTAGGATAGTGAATCTCCATGGATAATCAATTTACATGCTCAATCAAGCGCATCCGTTTCGATGAAAATTATCAACCCGCAGACAACACACGTTTAACAACCAACTTTGCCAATCTGGCACGTGGTGAAAGTCGACAGGAAAATCTGCGCAGAACTCTAGCCATGATAAATCATCGTTTTAATTCATTAGCGACAAGTGATAATCCTAAAGGCGACCGTTATTCCCTTGAAATTGACATTATCTCTGCGGAACTTGATGTTGAAGGCCATGGTCAAACTTTCCCTTTTATCGAGATGCTGAAAAGTACCGTCATTGATCATCAAACCAATGAACGCATTGAAGGCATGACTGGCAACAGCTTTTCATCTTATGTACGTGATTATGACTTTAGCGTTGTATTGCCAACTTTCAGTGATAAAGCTGATGCAAAGCTTGACGACTTTGGTGATTTGCACGGCAAACTTTATCAGCATTTAATTCATTCAGATGTGTTTAAAGCCGAGTTTAAGAAACAGCCGGTGATTTGCCTGAGTGTATCTACCACGAAAACCTATTACCGTACTGCACATGTGCATCCTGTACTCGGTGTGGAATATAAAAATGATGATTATTCACGTACAGATGCATACTTCAGAAAGATGGGCTTAAGCGTTCGCTATTTCAAACCTGAACATGGTAATGCACCGTTGGCATTCTATTTTGCCGGTGACTTATTGCGTGATTACACGGACTTCGAACTTATCAGTGCGATCAGTACCATGGAAAGTTTCCAGAAGATTTATCGTCCTGAAATTTACAACACCAATTCGCCTGCAGGTTTGATCTATCAACCAAGCCTGAATTATCAGGATTATTCGTTGACACAAATCGTTTACGACCGTGTGGAGCGTAGTCAATTAGCAGTTAAGCAGGGCAAATGGACAGAAGAAAATTTTATTAAGCCGTATAAAGACATTCTTGAAAAGTGGGCCGCAAATTTTACTGTAGATAATGCTCATCAAGAGCATACTGCCTGAATGAAGAAATAAATTAACGAATATAGAGATAGAAGATTAGACATGAGCATTTTACTCCCAACATCTACAGCTGGCAGCTTGCCGAAACCGTCTTGGCTTGCCGAACCTGAGCAACTTTGGTCACCCTGGAAACTGGAAGGCGAGCAGCTCCTTGAAGCCAAGCGAGATGCTTTGAGCTTGTCCCTACATGAGCAACTACAGGCAGGCATTGATATCGTCAGTGATGGCGAACAAACCCGTCAGCACTTCGTGACCACCTTTATTGAACATCTGGAAGGTGTGGATTTCGAAAAGCGTGAGACGGTGCGTATTCGAAATCGCTATGATGCGAGTGTGCCATCCGTCGTGGGTGCTGTCGCTCGCAAGAAACCTGTATTTGTAGATGATGCCAAGTTCTTGCGTAGTCAAACTAAGCAGCCAATCAAATGGGCGTTGCCGGGTCCAATGACCATGATCGATACGCTTTATGATGCTCATTATAAGAGCCGTGAAAAACTGGCTTGGGAATTTGCAAAAATCCTGAATCAGGAAGCACTTGAACTCGAAGCAGCAGGTGTAGATATCATCCAGTTTGATGAGCCTGCATTTAATGTATTTTTTGATGAAGTAAATGACTGGGGCATTGCCACATTAGAACGAGCGCTTGAAGGTCTGAAATGTGAAACAGCAGTACACATCTGCTATGGTTACGGTATCAAAGCCAATACGGACTGGAAAAAGACTCTAGGTTCAGAGTGGCGCCAATACGAAGCAATTTTTCCGAAACTGCAAAAGTCCAAGATTGACATTGTTTCACTTGAATGCCAAAACTCTCATGTACCAATGGATCTGATTGAATTGATTCGTGGCAAAAAAGTCATGGTCGGCGCCATAGATGTCGCAACCAATCAAATTGAAACACCAGAACAGGTTGCAGATACTTTACGAAAGGCGCTTCAGTTCGTGGATGCTGACAAGCTGTATCCTTCAACCAACTGTGGTATGGCACCTTTATCGCGTCAAGTCGCACAAGGCAAACTGAATGCTTTAAGTGCTGGCGCAGCTATTGTTCGTCAAGAACTGACAGCCTGAGTATTCATTTGTCTTAAGAGCTGTATAAGGAATACATGTACTTTTACCGCTCTTCATCAAAGCGATAGTCAATTAGGGATTTAAGAGATGATTGAAGCGACTGACTTTAGAAATGCCATGTCCTTACTCACCACAGCAGTGAATGTCATTACAACCTCGGGTGAGACAGGAATGCATGGTTTTACGGCATCTGCAGTATGCAGCGTGACTGATACACCACCGACATTGCTGGTCTGTATGAATCAGTCATCTCGCTCACATGCGCATTTTATCGAGAACAAAATTTTGTCGGTGAATGTCTTGGGTCCACAGCACGAACAGATTTCTAATGCATTCGCATCCAGCAAATTCAGTTCTGAACGAAGATTTCAATTAGGTTCTTGGACAATACTAAAAACAGGCTCACCTGTACTAGGCGATGCATTAGTGAGTTTTGACTGTGAAATCGAGAATATCCAGCAAGTAGGGACACATAGTATCTTTATGTGTCGAGTGGTTGCGATTCAACGGAGCGAACAAGATCAGAGCCTGGTGTATTTTAATCGTACTTACCATTCGGTTGGACAGTTAGAATTTGCTTGAATGAAAATGAGAAAAATGACAATAAGATAATGTGGATTTTCTCATTTTTAAGATTTGTATCGAATTTAACAAATCAAAAGCAATCGATATTCACCCTCATTTTCAACCGGAGCCCGATGTACACAAGGTAGGGCTCTTTGGGCTGGATGATCGACTGCCAATCGCCAAAGATGTCCCTGACCTAAATTTACAGGTTTTGCATTAGGCTTAGGTTGATAATGCAGATCAAAGAAATACTCTTCCAGAAAATCTTCAAATCCGGCTTCTGGGCCATCATATAATTCTTTCAGCTTTGCCCTGATTTCTGGAATCAGAATCTTTTGTTCCACCTGATCATTAGGCAAGATATCGCTTGCAGCGCCATGATAGGTACATAAGAAAGTATCTGTTTCAATCGGTGAGCGATCGACATGAAATGAATAGACATCTGTAGTAATAAAATCAAGCTCATCATCCCGTTCATAGCATTTGAGCAGATTGAGTGAAGGGGAAGCGCCGTAGTCAGTCAGTAGCTGTATATCTTCTAAGATAATCTTTCTTGCCAGATGACCGCTTTCTGACAGCTGGAGTTTCATAAGATCATCAATTGAAACTTCAGTCATATTTTCCTGTAAATGAAGCTTATTCACGATCTCGGCAAAATCACCCGCTAAATTTCTAGACCAGCAAATCGCATTCATCGCACCCTTAAAATCCGAATTAACGAGTTCTGAAAAGTTTGAGACTACACGAATTTGTTTATTGCCTGAAAATTGATTATGCATGCTTAAGTGAAATGACTTATGAACTATGCCTAATATTACCCTTAGATTCCTCAAAATAACTTTATGAGCTCATAAAAAAAGAGATTTTAAAACCTAAAATCTCTTTCCTTTCACAGTATCTTAATTTTCAGCTTGTGCTTTGGCTGCAATATTACTTTTATAGATAAAAAATAGTGCAACAGCTAATAGGGCAATTGCTGCTAGTCTGGATCCATCTAAATGAATCACCGGATTATTCAACCATCCAAAATGATCGATGAGCAGACTCATTAATAACTGGCCACTAATGACGGCGACAGTGGTGGCAGCAGCGCCCAGTCTAGGCATAGCAAATACAATCGTAAGCATATAGGCCACGCCAAAAAATGCACCTGTTAATTGCCATCTTGGTGCGGTGAATAAATTCAATGCATGGTTGGGTTCAAGAAAGAAAGCGATTAGAAAACTGACTAGAGCACCTAAGACAAATGTCAGCCAAGAACTTTCTAATACACCTACTTTAGCACCCAAACGACCATTAATTGAAGATTGAGCACATAAAACTGCTCCGCCAAAAATAACGACTAATAACATTATATAAATCATGGAGAAGCTTCCTTATTGAATAAGCCATAATGCAGCTAAAATAGCTACCAGCGCGCCAATACGATATTTGTCTACAGCCCGTTTATGGCTACCTAACAAACCCCAGTGATCAATAATAAGACTGGTTGCAACCTGGCCAAACAGGATGCCCACCATGGTCAGGCCAACGCCAATATGAGGTGTCGCTACAGTTAAAGCCACTACATATATAGGGCCTAATATACCGCCAGTCAGTTGCCACCGTGGCTGCTTGAACATAAGAGAAAGCTTTGGACGGTTGAAGATCAACCCCAAGGTTAAGAGCAGTGATCCGATCGCGAAAATTCCCAAGGTCGCCCAGAAATGCCCAATTTCTTCCCCGAGTGGACCCAGTAAACCCGCTTCAACAGATAACCCCATACCTGCAAGAACGACTAATGGGAAAATCCACAACTGTTTCATATATGCTTTCCAAAGGAAGAAAGCAACGAATTATATTCTCTTATTTAAAAGCTACAATTCCGCAATTTTTCAAAACATAATTGCTATTATGACAATAATAAAATGATTGAATTAAATTCAGGGATAGATCAAGTATGCAACTCAATGCATTACGCTATTTTGTGATGGTGGCAACGACAGGCAGTTTTTCAGCTACGGCAAAGCATTTTCAGGTTTCATCTTCCTCAGTATCTCGTTTTATTTCCAAACTTGAACAGGAAATTGGGCAACAACTTTTTTATCGTAATACACGCTCTGTTCGGCTAACTGACATAGGAGAAAAGTACTTTGTGCAAATTAAGGAAGTGCTTGATACGCTAGATCTGGCCAATGAAGAAATTTCTGGTAAAAATGCGATCAGAGGGTTAATTCGTATCAATACAGCGGTTGCGCTGGGAAGGCTACATATATCGCATATAGTGAATAAATTGCATGATAGCTTTCCAGATCTTTCAGTCGAGCTGATCTTGACGGATACTTTTATTGACCCTGTACAAGAAGGTGTAGACATTGCCATACGGATTGGCTCATTACAAGATTCAGCATTAATCGCACGCAAGATCTGTGATCAACAATATGTGCTGTGTGCGAGTCCTGCATATCTTGAAAAATATGGAACTCCACATTCCCCACACGAGATTCAGAATCATCAATGTTTGGTGTATAAGGGCGTTTCAGGCAGCCAACGTTGGTATTTCCGTCAGCAAGAGCATGACACTCCGGTTTTAATTGAGCCACAAGGGCCTTTAAGAAGTAATAATGCAGAAGTCTTGGTAGATGCGGCATTGGAAGGACGGGGGATTGTATTATTTCCAACCTGGATTTTTACGGAAGACTATTTTAAAACCCATAAACTGGTTCAACTTCTTCCTGACTGGATCAGTACAGTAGAGCCTTATTCTATAGGGATTCATCTGGTTTCTCCCGAAAACAGAATTCGTTCACAAAAAGTCAGAACTGTGCTTGATTTCATTTTAAAAGAAATTGGAGATCCGCCTTACTGGGATAATATTCTTAAATTATAAAATTTTTATGATCTAATTAGAGAAAGCTTAATTGATTTCTTAGTTATCTTTTTTCGATCAAGAAGGGTTCTAAAGCAGAGCTAAGATGAAAAGCATAAAATGGATGAATTTATACGTTTTTAGATTTCTGATTTTAGATTTTATCTACACATTGCAATTGCAAAATTCTTAACTTTCCTTAAATGTATCTGCATTATTGCTATAAATCCAAAATTAAAATAAAAAAGCCTATCTCATTCGAAATAGGCTTTTTTACCTCTGAGGAATCTTCTCGCCATTTAATTCAGTAAGAATGCTATGGCTTAAAGACTGATAATCATATTATGAGAATATAAATAGTTTTTCAAACATAATTTAAATTTTATTTGGTTAAATTATTACGAATGTCACTTGTGCTTTCAGGATGGTGCAGGAGCTTCTTTTTAATAATCTGTGCTTTCTCCTGAAGAATTTGTACTAATTTTTCCAGATTTACAAAATCAAATCTATTTTTTGAAGCTAATAAAGTAAGCGCTAAAGGTGGCTCTTTAAGAGAGAATTTAACTGGTACAGACAAACCTGCAACTTGAGGATCAAGTTCACCACTAGAATAATAATATCCCTGTTTTTTGATCTTTCTCATTTGTTCCAGAAAAGCGGTTTCATTCTGCACAAATCCTACTTCTGCAAATGCATCTGCATAACGTTGATAATAGTCAAGCAACACTTGTTTCGGTAAATGTGCCATGATGACTTTTGAAGATGAACCTACATAGACAGGACGTGGACAACCGCGTCCGAATGAAAGCAGATGTGCATTTTTAAAGACTTCGTCATGTAAGTCGATACAAGAATCATAATTGAGATGAGTCAATATACAAGAGAACTCAGTCCGTTCGACGATTTCCTGCATAAAGGGAATGCTGATCTGAACCAAAGGATCAGTTTTTCTTGAAATATAATCCAGAACAGCAATTTTCGAACCCAGCGTATAGTCACCGGATGTGCCACTGATTCGCTGTAATAATTCAGCCGATACCAATTCTTTTAAATAGCGATAACTGGTAGGTTTGGAGAGGTTTAATTCTTCACTGATGATATCTACATTAATCACTGAACGTGATAACGAAAATAGATCGAGAACCGTAAGAATTTTTCCAAAACTTGCTTGCGCCATAAAAAAACCTGAAGTGCTGACCATTGAAAAAGATGATGACTCACTTTAGCTTAAAAGAGGGTAGTAGAGGCAACTATTTATCTTAAATTCTCGAATCATGAGGATAGAGGAAGAAAAGATACAAATATTCAGCCTAACTGCCTGTGCAATGATAAAAAATCATACTTATTCTCATATAGAGATATTTTTATTGACAATAAAGCGTTTATTTGAAAAAATTACTTACACAAATATCCAATGATGAATAATTAAGCAAAGCATTATCTTTTGCTTTTTATATTTTCATCAACCAGTTTCAGTTTAATCAGCTGAATATTCTAATTTTATAGACTTTCAACAAGTAAAAATTTTGTCACTGAGTTCTTTGGGCTTGGTGGGCAGGTTATTTGCTTTAGAAAATAAAATAAGCTCTTAGAGAGAAACCATGCTGCTTATAAAATCTTTACTCGCATTTCGTCCAAATAAAATGGACTGGATTTTTGCGACTAAAACGTTTGTGGCTGGTATTTTGGCGCTCTACGTTGCGTTGAGTTTGGATCTTGCTTATCCGATTTGGGCTATTGGCACAGTTTTCGTTATTGCCAATCCTTATACGGGAATGACCGCTTCAAAAAGTATCTATCGTGTACTAGGTACTTTATTAGGCGCAATTGTGGCAGTTGCAGTTACTCCTTGGCTAATCAATACGCCGTGGTTGTTTACGCTGTTTTTATCCTGTTGGGTTGGTCTTTGCTTATATTTCTCTCTGCTTGATCGTACACCGCGCAGTTATATATTGATGCTGGCTGGATATACGACAGTCATCGTCTGCTTTAATATCATTTACTTTATTGATACTGCTTCATTATTTGATATGGCGGTAGGACGCTTTCTGGAAATTACTATTGGCGTCGTTTGCAGCGCGATTGTGACGACGACCATATTTCCAATGCATATTGGCCCCGCAGTGAAAAGTCGTGTCAGTAAAACCTTAGCGGATACTCAGCAGATTTTTAATAAAATTCTATTAGAACCACGTCAAGACCAGAACTATACAAAAGCTTTAAGCCAATTGGCTGCAGATATTGCAGATATTCATGTCATGGCTGTGCATTTAAGCTATGAAAAGTCAGCTCTACAGGGAATGACCAAACCACTACAGGAAATGCTGAACCAGATCACAATGCTGGTGAGTAATTTGGTGGCGATGTCTGAACGCATGCAACAGTTAGACTTCATTGATACAGGATATCGCCAGTCATTGGCAGATTTACATTCCAAAATTAATACATATCTAACAGATGAACATCTATTGAAAGAGTCTGAATTGAATCAGCTTCCTACTGATTTTGAAACAGATTTCCTAAAAATTTTTGAACATTCAAAAGATGAGCAAATTGTAATATTGAAAAGTTTGAAAATGGATATCCGTCATTTTATTCAGAATATCCATGCAATTAAGTTGATCTGGCAGCGAATCCAACAGGGGGATACTTCACTGCCTGAAATGATTGTTCCACTTACTACAAACTATCCAACTTTACATCGTGATCATGGCGTAGCAGTGCGGGGCGGGGTTTCTGCATGCCTCACAGTTTTTATTGCTACTGCCTTTTGGATCTTAAGCGGCTGGAAAGCTGGATTTATGCTGGCTGAAATGGCTGCGATCAGTGCATGTATCTTAACGGCGCTGGATAATCCGGTGCCTGCATTGAAGCTGTTTATTCGCAGTAGCTTATATGCTTCGATCGTGATCTTCATATATGCCTATGGAATTTTTCCAAACATTATAGAATTTTGGCAGTTAGCACTTGTACTTGCACCATTCTGCGTATATTGCCTGATGCTTTTTTTGCATCCACCCTTAGTTGGAATTGGTTTGCCTTTGTTGATGGGGACGATCATGGGGCTGAATTTTCAGAACCGTTATACCCTGGATCAAATTTCTTTCTTCGATGCAGCAATTGGTACAGTGATCGGGCCAATCATCGCTGTATTTATTATCCATATGATCCGTGCAATGTCGCCAGATATAACCGTACAGCGCATTTTGGCTATTCATAATCGAGCCATTCGTCAGGCACTGTATATTCCTTATGGGGTACGGTTCCGTATTCATTTACGTACGATGATTGACCGCATCGGGGTATTAAATACTAAAGCAGTAGAATCTGAAGATCTGAAAAATAAAATCAATCAGGCACTCATTGAATCCAGCGCCGTCGTGGATCTGGCACGGTTACAGGAACTCATACTCAAGTTACCTGAACAGCAGCCTTTGACCCAGCAACTCGAAGATCTTCAAATACAGCTGGATGAATATTTTCGTGCCAAAGAAATTGGACAAAATTATGATGCTGCCTTCACACAGTTAATTAACAACATACAGGCTCTAGAAGCAGATCTCATCATGCAGGAACATACAGATGTTGTAGAACGGCTGCATATTTCACTCAACAATATTCGTAGCAGCTTATGTCATATCAAGACACCGCCAAGATATGCAGGCGCAGGAGATTAATACATGGGAGAGCTGAATATCTATGGTGTGTATGTGCCGATTTTATTGATTCAAGCTGTGATTGCCTATGTACTGCTCAGAATCTTGATGAAGTGGCTAGATAAACTAGTCGCAAATGACTGGATCATCATGCCGAATATTTTCTACTTATGCATTTACGTACTTTTGCTGGGCGCCGTCCATTGGGCAGGCTTATTACTATGAGGCCTGATATTAAAATGATTGAGGGAAACCGTATATGACATCTGTCAATTTACGCAAATATTTGCGACCTGTACTTTTGACGGTAGTGGCTGTTCTCGCCATTTTAGTGATTCGACATATCTGGAATTATTATAATTCTGAGCCATGGACGAGGGACGGGCGTGTACGTGGTGATGTTATTCAGGTGTCATCAGATATTTCAGGCCTGGTCACAGAAGTACTGGTGCAAGATAACCAGACCATCAAGAAAGGGCAACCATTATTTAAAATTGATGTTGAACGTCAAGAACTAGATGTTGAAGAAGCTCGTGCGGATCTTGCGAAAGCAAAAGCAGGTTTAGCGCAAGCTGAGGCTGAACTGGCGAATGCTAAAGCCAATGTCGTGAAATCCCAAGCAAGTATTCATCTGGCAGACAAGAATGCGAGCCGTTATTCAAGTTTAATGGATGGTGCTATTTCAAAACAGGAACAGGATCAGATTTTTGCTGCACGAGATGAATCACATGCCGAGCATGAGCAGTCCTTAGCTGCAATCGAACAGGCAAAAGCGAATATCGAACAGCAAAAAGCACTAATACAAGTCGCCGAGAATAACCTCAATCTCGCGCAACTTAATTTACATCGTTCAGAAGTTGTTGCTCCAGCAAATGGGACATTATCAAATTTTGAATTAAAAGAAGGGAACTATGTCAAAGTTGGCCAAGCGGTTGCAGCATTACTAGATCGCAAACAACTCTATGTAGTGGGTTATTTTGAAGAAACAAAACTGGATAAAATTTACGTAGGGGCACCAGCTATAATTCAGCTGATGGGTGATTCGCAAAAACTTAAGGGCCATGTGCAAGGTATTGCCTCGGGGATTGAAGATCGCGAACGTACTGCTGGTTCAGGTCTTTTAGCGAATGTGAATCCAACCTTTAGCTGGGTACGTTTAGCCCAACGTGTCCCTGTTAAGATTATTCTGGATGAATTACCAAAGAATGAACTTGCCTTCGTTGCAGGGCGAACAGCAACAGTGCATATAGAAAAGCAAGAAAAATAAACTGACCTGTAATTCAATAACACAAGGTTCTTGAAGAAAAGAGAACCTTGTCATGAATCCTGATTTAAAAGATCAAACAGCTATATGAAAACCCCAATAATAAGAAGTATATAATTCAATCAATAAATTACCTTGTCATTACATTTTTATTGACCATTCGTTCAAATTTTTATATTTTCGTATGAACTTTTTTTAAACAGGAGGAATTTTTTATTATGAATGACGTAAGGCTTTTATATGTAAGTAAGTTCAAAGATGAGAGATACTCTACTTCTGAACTTTATAATATTTTAACAGAAGCCTTAGAATTTAATGAGTTACACAAAATCTTTGGTGCACTCTATTTCGGAAATAATTATTTTGTCCAGTGTTTGGAAGGCACTGAAGAAAGTGTAAAAGACCTTTTCTATAATCGAATAGTTAAAGATCCACGCCATAAGAACTGTGAAATTCTTTCTTATGAACTAATTGACTCATATCTTTTCTCTAGTTGGCACATGAAGTATGCCAATGTCCATAATGATCTCATTGAGTTCTTTATCAAGAATCATCATGATGGATTTAATCCTTATCTCCTGGATCCAGATACTATTCCTGCTTTTATAGAATTACTCAGACAGCACGAAGATGATTTATACAAAGCCCAGGTGATGGCCTAATCAAATTAAGATGTAACATGTGATATGTTAATTTAAAGAAATTGATATATTACATGCTATATTTATAATTTTAAGTTATTGAAATTTATAAAATAATTAAATTTTTAGTTTTAAAAAATAGAGAGGGTTAACCGTCTCTATTTTTTAATAGATTTAAAATTCCGAGGCAACTTAAATAAATTTCAACACTTCAAGTCTCAGTATTTAAAATATTTCCTGATTACATATTTCTATTCTTGAAATAAAATCGAGAGGCATAGTTAGTCTTTCAGCCGTTATTGTTTCGAAATGAACCCAGATAGCTGCATCTCTATTCTCAAAACTAATACTTACAAGCTTAACCAAGTCATAGGGTTCAACATTGTGAGTCAAGATAATATTATAAAAGTGATCTGAGCGTACGTAAGAGATAAGCATTTGATGAATAGCTACTTGTTCATCGCTACTTAGCTCACTATATTTACTTAGTTCAGGTAAATCATGTTGTCTGTTCACTTTAGTCCTTATCGATCTTCAAGTTTTTTATAGAGGACCAGAATTTTATCAATTTAGACAGGGCAGCATTTAGTTGTTTTGTATAAATAATTGAACTTTTTATGAATGATGCTGTACTACAACGTCGGCCAGATTAAAGTGCTAACTATAATTAAAACTTTAACTATAAGCGCGTAGAAAACAATGTCTCAAATAAAAATTTATGCTTTACATGAAACAATCGAAGTACATAGAATAGAACTGATTCAAGCTATCCATCAAGCTTTAATCAAAAAGCTAAGTTGTCCCGACAAAAGATTTTTCAACGATTTATACCTTTAGAGTCTGAAAATTTTATTTACCTAAAGAATCGATCTAGATTTTATATCATTATCGAGATTTCAATATTTGAAGGAAGAACAAAAGAGACCAAGAAAGCATTTGTTTTGGCTTTATTTAAAAATATAAGTCATTTATGTGAAATTAAATCTAATGATATTCAAATAACTATATTTGAAACTCCTAAAAGAAAATTGGGGTGTTCGAGGGAAAATTGCGGATGAGCTTCATCTAGGTTATGAGGTAAATATTTAAGTGATTTATATAAAGAAAACTTTCAAACTAATCTTAATAACTACGTTTTAACACGACGAGGATGAAAAAGACATATTAACTAATTAGTGAGTGCTACATACAGGAATAGGCTATATGCATAATATCTTATTTAACATAATATACATTATACGAAATGAATCTGTTAGAAACCATTTAAAGTGTCTATATTCTCACCAATAAAAATGTCTAGTTTATGATGGTTTTTACCATCATGGACTGGATATAAATTAGAGATGTTGATCACTATGTCTGACAAGGAAATTCAAC
>NZ_VPBW01000024.1:0-44654 GCF_013418535.1 Acinetobacter sp. YH12137
TCAATTACGCAAAATAATTCGGTACTATTAAACATCGGGACTAGAGTTTTAAGTTTTGTGTGGTAACTCAACTGATGGCTCTAGTCCTCTTATTTTTCAAGTCAATTTTTTATCCGCGATTCGGGTTAAATAGTCTAATAAATGACTAAAGTTCTCAATCGTATACTTGGGCTGCGCCTGCTGTAATTCAATTTCTGAACCATAGCCGTATTTGACTGCAATCGACTCAATCCCATTATGGCGGGCACCAAAAATATCATGCTCACGGTCATCCACCATAATGCATTGATCAGCCTGTATGCCTTGTTGTTCCAGGATATACTGAATCAGTTCCCCTTTATTGGTCCGGTCGCCATTCAGCTCACTGCCATAAATCTCAGTAAAATACTGGGCCAGATTAAAATGTTCCAGAATCTGTTTGGCATAAACGGTTGGTTTTGCTGTTGCGAGAAACAGGCGATAACCACGGCGTTTAAGTTCCACCAGAGTTTCAGCTACGCCTTCAAAGACGTGATTTTCATATAAGCCAGTCACTGCAAAACGCTCGCGATATGCCATTAGTGCCTGTTCAGCTAGAGTATCATCCGCATCTACATTCAGAATTTTGGCTAACGAAGCTTTTAGAGGAGGCCCGATAATCCAGTCAATATTCGTGTCTTCACTAATCGGATGACCTACCTTTTCCAGACCATAGCGGGCAGAAGTTGTAATCCCCACTTTCGGGTCAGTTAATGTACCATCCAAGTCAATTAAAATATTCTGAATCACACCTTGTCCCCTATGTTTGCAGCCGACATCAATTCATATCGTGAGTATAGCCAGATTTGTCTACCCTAAAGCAATTATTAGGCCATAAAAACAAGCCCAAAACGTTCATTTCCAGGGTAATCAATCCTGTATTTTAATCAGATAAAACATATGAAATTTTGCCTAACAGACAGTTCTTGCAAGTGATAGAAATTAATATCGAGAGTTTGAATAAATTTGCCTATACTAAGGCAATTTTAGTGAATGAAGGACATCATTTTGCGACCTACCGTACTTTGCTTTTCAGGTTTAGATCCTTCAGGTGGAGCAGGCCTTCAAGCAGATATTGAAGCCATCGGTCAAAGTGGTGCTCATGCTGCAATTGCCTGTACAGCCTTGACCATCCAGAACTCGCAACAGGTCTTTGGTTTTGAAGCAACTTCAAAGGAACTACTGCTGGCTCAGGCCAATGCCGTGGTAAATGATCTGCCGATTCGCTGTGTTAAATCAGGTATGCTGGGAACGACTGAAAATATTGAAGCACTGGCAGAATTTCTAACTGCGCATCCGGACTATCAGTATGTACTGGATCCAGTGCTGGTAGCCAATAGTGGTGGCTCACTCGGCAATCAAGCCACACTGGTCAAAGCGTTTAAACAACTGATTCCGCTAGCCACGATTTTAACTCCAAATACAGTCGAGTTGCGCGCTCTGACAGGTGAGCAGGATTTAGATCAAGCCACGCAGAAACTGTTCGAAATGGGTGCCCACGCGATTCTTGTTAAAGGTGGCCACGAAGATACTCCCGACTATATCCAGAACCGTCTATATATTCAGGGTGAATTGATCAACGAAACCCGTTGTCCGCGCCTGGAAGGTGAATATCATGGCTCAGGCTGTTCACTGGCGAGTTTCATTGCCGGACGTCTAGCCTTGGGTGAACAGTTGAAAACAGCCGTACAACATGCAGAAACCTGGTTATTTGGTGTATTAAAAAATGCGGAAATTCCGGTACCGAATGGTCAGCGCATTCCAAAACGCTTTTAATCTTCCCTAAATAAAAAAGCCTGAACGATTCAGGCTTTTTTATGGCGATTTTTTTCAAGAATGGACAAATAGATGTGATCATCTTGTTTCAATGAAATTTAAAACTTTTGCCTTAACCTGCCAGTTTCACAGGGCGCAGTTTTTCAGTCTTCTCCTGAACAGGGACAGAAATATGTTGATAATGCAATTGCCACTGATCTTGCTGCTTGCTCAAGACCATGCTGAAGCGACACCACTGTAAAGGAAAATATCGCTCCATCGCCGCATAGGCAATCCGGACATAACCATATACGAAAGCCATGTCATTATTGACCTGAATGGTGACCTCCTTCCGTTCAACGCGCATACCATTGTTGCGCATATATGGGCGGTACTGTTGCCATGCAGCCTGATAAGCCTCGATCCCTTTCAGTTCGGAGCTAATATCAATCAGACAGACATCTGGTCGGCAAAGTTGACGAATTTCGCTGAATTCAAGTGAACAAATAGCTTGATCCCATTTTTGTAAAAATGTCCTGACTTCCTGAGCCAGACATTCTTCCCCTATTATTTTCATTGAATACCTCTCTATAAGGTTTTATTCAGACTTGAAAACCGAGATTTCAAGCATCTCATTACTTTCAGTCTTTCTTGTTTTTCATTATTTTTAATTATGTGAATGGGTCCTTACCCATCCCCCATATATCAGGTCAAAAGTGTGACCTAATACCTAAAATTACACTATTTTTTTAATTATAGGCAAAATTTTCTGATCAACTGCAATAATCAGGTGAATTTTGACTGATTATTTAAATTTTCATGCTCTAGTTTTATTTATCGTTCTTTATATTTCAAAATCGCTTTGATACTTCTCAATTTTTTGTTTAGTTCTTATGCATTCAAGATAAAGAGAGGAGCTCAGAAAACTTTATTTCCTAGTCCTCACTTCAATCTAAAAAAATCAAATAATAGCTTTAGTATAAGTCTCTTTGTCCATTTCCAGAATTTCAACACAGAGCTGAATCTTTAACCCCGGCTGCGAGACAATGTGCTGCTGCATGACCTGAAGTACCAGCTTGGAAATTGCCTGGCGGATGTCCAGACTACGACCAGTCAGGAGAGAAACTTTAGCATGCACATAAGCCTGATCTGTCTCCTGCTCTAGTCCAATCACAAAATCCTGCTGTACAATCGCCCTACTTTTTAAATCATTCGGGTCATTAATATAACCGGCGTTAAATAAGGCCTGGTGAATTGCCAACATTAAAGGTCGGGTTTCAAGCTGCTGAATATTATCTGAATATTCAAGATGAAGATGAGGCATAAAGCATAGATCCAAGCATGATATGGCAATCAGAAGAGATTGATCTTCGAGTTTGAGGAATAAGCATAAACCTTCAAACACGAAGACCGAAAGCACTCATTCGTATAAGAATGTATCAGGCTTTTTTCACATATTCAGATTTGAGCTTCATGGCGCCAATGCCATCAATTTTACAGTCAATATCATGTCCATCAGTTGCATCGGGTAATAGACGAATATTTTTGACCTTAGTCCCGACTTTAACCACTGAAGAAGATCCTTTAATTTTAAGATCCTTAATCACCGTAACTGTGTCGCCATCAGTCAGCAGATTGCCATGCGCATCCTTGATGACCACGGTTTCCTCAGTTGCTTCCCCTTCTTTCCACTCATATCCACATTCTGGGCAGATTAACAAGTCACCATCTTCATAAGTATATTCAGACTGGCATTTTGGGCATTGTGGTAGAGCCATAGCAACCTCAACAAAATAAAAAATAAAAGAAAAAACAAAAAATTAAAGCTGAATTATAGCATCTTTGGGTGGGCTCATGCTCAAGCTTTAAAAGGATCTCCCGCTCAACTTAATTAACTGAACCTAACCATCCAAAATATGTGGATTGACCAACCAGGACAAAAGCTGCAATGACTCCTGCCAGCTTAAGTGGCATGCAGATGGCGGTACCAGATCCGGATAACCCACCTGAATCATATGCAGACTGGTGCCTACAGACACTTTTTCAAAGATGAGCGTGACTTCAATTTCGCCTTTGACCTCAGGTGTAGAAAAGCAATCGGTATAACGCAGTAGCTGGTTGGGAATAACTTCATGATAGGTGCCATGTAAATGATGCTGGGTACCAGTAGCAAAATTGGTCAGGGTAATTTTATAGTTGCCTCCCGGTTTGACTTCGGCATGCTCAACTCTGGCAGTGAAGCCATGCGGTGCCAGCCATTTTGCGATGGCATCTGGATGAATAAAGGCCCGGTACACCCGTTCCGGTGGCGCACTGAATACGCGATGCATTTTTAGGGTATAACTCATTTCAGCCTACCTTTTTTTCTTGTTCTTACTGAAAGATTATTTTTATTTATTATTCGGACGGATCATCCCGATCTCGTTGGCCTCAGTATTTAAATAACTGCCCAACATACTGTACGGCCTAAATATAATTGTTATCTATCCATTTTATAGGATGTATAACAAAAAACTACAGTTGACCCGACCGATACCGCAGGCCATAAAAAAACCCGGCTTAACCGGGCTTGAATAAGGAAATTTTGATTAGCTGCTACGCAGTTTGCTTTCACCTTCTTCCGGGTCATCTTCATCATCGTAAACATAGGCCATACAGCCCCAGCCATCATATTCACCCTGAAATTCAGCAGCAATTCTGGTAAACCATTGTTCCAGATCGACAATATTTTCATAGGTAGGTTGCATATAGACATGAATGGTAATTGTCCATTCCAGCGTATCGCTCTCCTCATCCTGATATAGGCTTATCTTTTGTTCTTCTTTGAGTAAATGCAATGCACAGCGGTCAGCCTGCTCTTCACTATTAAAGGCTATCGAGAATTCTATTTCATGGTCGTCCTGCAGATCATCACCATCCTGATACATTTGCCACAGTACATGACCATTTTCATCGTCAGGGAATTTGTCATAATCGCGTGCCATAGAGATATCCTTATTATGATGTTTTATTATTCGATTCAGCTTAACTTATTTTATTTGAATTATCGAGTACAGAATATGAAAAAAAATTGAATTTCTCTAAATAACCAACTGAATTTTATCAATATAAATTTAAGAATTTGAAAAAAAAAGCTGCATTTTCATCTAATTAAAAATACCTGCATATCAATCTGCAGATTAAAAAATTTCATCGGTTGATCTGGATTTTTTAATTGTAGTTAGGAAGTGATCACTACAGGTGGCTCAGATACTTGATTCTGTCGTAACTGTAGTAAAACGGCGGCGAATTTAAGCTCTTCCAGACGTAAGTTCAGATAGGACTCCTGAATCATGGCCTGGCTCAAGCTTTGTCCTTTATAGTTCATCAGGCGATAATCATCTTTTAAGGATTGCAGCATTTCACCCAGATTATGAGTATTTAACTGGGACAAATACAATTCTGCCCTGCTATTAAATGCCAGACTCAAAATCGCAATGGTGCTCTTGCGACGGTCTTCATCAACATAGTTGCAGCTGGCCACCTGCTGCTGTTCTTTGGCCTGCTCAATCTGTGTTCTGATAGTCAGTAAATGCCGGGCTGCATCAGTATCGTTGTAGCCACTAATGAGCTGATCCAGAAGCTGCGTGACCGGCAGATCAAAACCATGTTGATAGCCCTTGATCTTATGCTCGAGAGCTTCAACTACTTCTTGCAGTCGCTGTTGTTCTTTAGCCTGCTGATAATAAGCCTGTAAAGCTTTTCGAGCCTGTCGCTCAATATCAGCTTCGGCCTGAGTCTGTAAATTCTGTAAATACGCTTTGACCTGAGCGATATAGGCTTTGAGATCATCCAGCATAATGGAAGCATCAAGCTTGGTTACTTCTACGAAATTTTCGGCCTGCAAGCTGCGGTTAATAATGTATTGTTCGATGTCACAGATATCCTGATATTGTTTATATTTATTCAGTTCAGTTCTGGCACTTCCCAGTTGCATCCGTAGCTGGGTCATTTCATAATTTAATTCATCAACTTGTGTTTCATAATCAGCCAATTTACTGCGTGAATGATCCAGATTTTCCTGTAAGGACTGAATATTGTTTCTTGATAATTTCAGGCTATTGAATACCCCTAGTAATACAATGATTAAAACACTTGCGAGAACAAAGAGCGCGCCACTTAGCATCATCCTGTCCCTTACCCCTTGCACCATATATAGGCACTAAAAAAATTAAAAATTTATGATGTTTTAAAGTTATTCTGCATAATTTAATGATGAGAATCAAAGATAAAAAATGACCATAAACATTTAATATAATTGATCTTTTAAATGATTTTTTTACCTATAAAACCTTAATATTTTTATGCCTATCAATTTACTTAAAATGAATCTGTTGGTGATAATCAATTAAAGGGGTTTTTATTTTTATATCGAATGTTATAAGAACAAACCCCTGAGAGACTGCAAATCTTGATAAAAACTGAATAAAAATAGATAGATCAAACAGTTAAACTAAAGATAAAGTGATAAAGTCCCTTAAATGATTCCTGAAATTTTTCCGGGTACACTTTTTTAATTTCAAAAAATCATTACTTGATAAGACATGATTCAGAACATAATTTTTCTAGAAAACTGCTTAAATTCAACTTCATAATTTTCCGATGACTGAAACAAATTCTGACATTTCTGTTGCAGCTTACTAAAATTTAAATATTTATCAGAATCCATATTCATTTTTTGAATGCTTAAATTTTACTAAAATGGTGCAGGTGCAAGAATTTCAACTTTATGACCACTCAAGGGTTGAGTAAAAGTCAGTTCACTGGCATGCAAGGCCATGCGATTAAGAGGACTACGCGTTGGTTCCGGATGATAGATTTTATCGCCCGTAATCGGATGACCAATATGCAGCATGTGGACTCTGAGCTGATGTGAACGTCCGGTAATTGGCGTTAGCAATACCCGGCTGATGTCTTGCTCAGGCAGATATTCCAGCCGTTGATAGAGTGTTTTGGCAGCTTTACCCAGTTCAAAATGCACTATTTGCCGTGGGCGATTTTCCCAGTCAGTAATCAAAGGTACATCGACACTGCCCTCGGTCTGAATTTCTCCCTGTACCAGCGCAATATAGTGCTTGCTGACTGTACGTGCCTGGAACATTTTACTGACTGCCACTTCAGCATCGCGATGTTTGGCAAACATCAGGATGCCAGACGTCGCCATATCCAGACGATGGGTAATTTTGGCATTCGGATAACGCTCTAGTACCCGTAAATAAGCACTGTCATGATGCTCAGGCAAACGTCCCGGAACAGACAACAAACCGGCCGGCTTCTCAATGACGACCAGATCATCATCTTCATACAGAATATGCAATGGGTCTTGAGGCGGCGCGTAGACAAAGTTGTCGTTAATAGGCATGTGCTTTAAGCATTCAGGAGAAAACGCGCAAAATAACAATGTCAGGGAATACTGTCAATCCAGCCCTGTTACAGAATCAGTGCCTGACTAAGCTTTGGACGCTGCACTGATGGGAGATACTGAATGACCCGACTGATACTGGGTTTTCAGGCTGTCGAGATCTTCATTTAAGAATGCCATAAGATATTGCTGAACCTGTGACATAGTCAGACTACGGAATGACACATAGTCTTTGTTCTTCAGGCTAAACAGTCCCAGAATTTTATGTTGAGCTTCGACTTCAATATCACTTTCCAGCCTGAACTCAAGCTGACCTGAGGGCGCCAGTTCATTCAGTGTGATCTGAATCGACTGTTCAGCATCGGAGTCTGTTACGGTAAAAGTGGTAATGGCGGCTTGCATCTGTAATTGTAAAACCCGTAACTGTTGCCAGTTAATGGACTTGAAAGTAGAGAGAATTTCTTCTGCCGATAAGCTGCCTAGCTGCTCTGCTTCGTCTTCTTCTTGATGCGGATAACTGATTTCTAATTCATATTTTTTCATGGGACGTGCCCCTTTCTTATATGCAAAATTATCATAGCATTCTGTTTTATTTTTCAAGGATATAATTTGTGAGCAAATATTAAACATATTATACTTTAAATTATTTATATCAAATACTTATAAACAACCAGCGACATTAGAGTAGTATTTAAACATAAAATAGTCGAAAGCTATAGGCTGTAAATAAAATAGATTAGATATGTGATTAAAATAGTATTTATTTGAATCTCAAATGAATTTACAGCTATTTAGGAAGAATATAAGTGACTGGGTAGGGAAGGTGTTCAACAGTTTGGAGGAGAAGATTGTTTTTATGAGAGGAGAAAATTTTGAGGGTGTTGGGAAAACATCTTGATGGTTTACTTCAACTATCACTCTTTGTAAGAAATGATCTTATAGCCTATAAACTTTTGGTCTATAGCGTCCTAAGCCGAATCGAGACCTTTTGGGTTCGTACTGCACTCGCGTTTTGCGCCACTCACAGCATGCTACTCTTTTCGATCCCATCACACCCTTGAGATATATAGTAGCCAAGCTGCGGCAAAATTAATTTCCTAAGATTTTTTAATTTTCCCGATTTTTGAAAATATTTTTCTTTAAATACATTTGAAGAAGAATTTTTTACCTTTCACCTCAAAATAAAGATCTTTTATTGCAGAAAGAGCAGAATTACTGGAATTTATCTTCATGTAAAACCTCATTCTGCTCTAAATTTTTTAGACCCCTCTATTCAGCTTTCCAGCCATTTAATCAGCCAGATAATAATCCACTGTAGAAACCACACGAACTTTCTTTAGATAAGGCGTATTGCTGTCACGGTCCTCAATGCTAAACAAACCTTGATTGGCCGTCTTGATTTTCCCGAGACGGCTTTGAGAATCCGCGGCAAACTTTTCTGCCACACTGCGGGCATTTTGCGTGGCTTCTTCAATCATGGCTGGTTTGATGTCATTCAATTTGGTAAAGATATATTCCGTTCTTTGCCCGGAATCATCACCACCAAAAGCAATGCCCTTTTTACCCAGAGCGACCAGACGGGTTTGCGCTGCACGGACTGCATCAATATTGTGGGTATAAACCGTAATGGTCTGATGCGCGGTATAACGTAAGGCAACATTGGCATCACCGCCGTATTGCTGGGCATATTTATCTGTAGTGACTGGAGAACCGGTGGTAATTTCTTCTGCCTTAAAACCTTCACCTTTTAAGAAAGCCTGAATTTGCTGGGTTTGCAGCTCCATAGTGTCATACAGTTCTGTCAGATCCTGACTACCGCCACTAAAACGGATGGGCCAGACTGCAACATCGGCTTTAACCTCACGTTCCGATAAACCTTTTACGGAAACAATCCGCTCATACTGTTTAATCTTGACCGCACTATTACCCAGAATGAATCCGGCAATAATCATTCCCAAGCCGATCAAAGCCCCTAAAATCAAGGCGGATTTAAACTGATTCATTGAGCCGAACTCCTTTTCCATATTGTTATTTTGTTTCGAGCATTTTAAGCGTTTAAACTGCTCTGTGTAATGCTGATGCGACTATCAGTTTTATTTATTCTTGAAACTTTGGAAAGTTTTATCTCCTAACTTTTCCCCATCAAATATATGGCAATCAGCGGAACCAGATTGAACAGGAATATCCCGACTTTATAAATGGCCATGCCGCTATAGTGAATGGTATCAAAAGTTGGATCTGAGAGCTGAAACCATTGACCATGCAATCGTTTCACCCAGTCTCGTGCAAAGACAATCAGCAAAAACCAGAGCATTAAAATGCTGTAATTCAAAGCCAATGTATAAAGTAAAAACCGACACCAGAAATCGAGATTCATAGTGATTCCCTGCCTGTAGAGCCATCTATCCTTAAGTTAACAGATTGATCAAATATTCAGGAACTGCTGATTTGTATCTGTGATCTAAAGGGAAATGGTTTAAATATTTTCAGCTAAAAGTTTCAGTTCTCACTTCCAGCGATCACTTTTTAGCGTACAAACAGATGACGGGTATGATGATTGATATAGGCATTTAGGCCATCGCCATACTGGGCCAGCTGTTTCATATTTTCCACATGCTGATAACCAGCACTGCTATAGCTATAGGTATACACTTTCGAGGTTTTCTTGAATTGAACCCGAATAAACTCATTGCCAATCTCATAATTGGCCACACCCGAGTCATGATTGAGATCAAGATAATGTTGCAATTGAGCAGCCCTAAACATGATAAATCTATAATTTTAAATGGAGTCAAATTGATCAATTTTCAAACAGAATAAATGATAAAACCCACTGTATAGCAAGTTTTAAATGACGCCCAATATATTTATAAATCTCATTCTGTACAGCACTTATGACAGCCCTCTACTTTTTCCCTCGGCCAGTTCATTCTTGCCCGTTTATAAGCCAAATCATAATTGGCAAAATATCCAATCAGAATCTGGTTATCAAATTCTGGCAGGTCTTCACAGCCTTCAGTTGCGTTATGAATATAGTGCACGCCTTGGGCAGACTCTTGTTCATCTACAATAAATTTAATCATTCACAGTTCTCCTAATATTATTTTTATAAAGTTCAACCACCAAAAAACCATACAAAAATTATGTCTTTTGCAATCCCATAATAAAATTATGTCTTTATTGAATAAAAATCAAGCAATTTAATGAACAAGATGAGAACCTTTCTTTAAGCAAATATTTCATTAAGAATGAGTGATAAATATTTATTTATCTGATTCTTATAAGGCGGAATTTTCTAGCTTGTTTTTCTTTTTTAGACGTATCCAGCGAATTGCCATGATGGCTAGCATTACAACCAGCAAGGCAGCTAGCACTGGCAAAAGCAATGACAGAATGGATAACAGAATAGCCCCGATCCACTCTCCGGTTGAGAGTACGGGATTCGCAACACCGCCTGTAGTGGCAGTTGATAGTCCACGTGCTGCAACACTGCTCAGTTGCACGGCCCCTGCTGTTCCGCCACCGACAATAATCGCTGCGGCCCAAGCTGCAAACTGGGACATTTCTCCACTGCTCACAGCCATCGTGGTCAGAGTTCCGGCGAGCATGGCTGCAGGCGTTGCAATCATATCGATGGCATTGTCCACCCACGGAATATAATACGCAGCAATTTCACAGAGGGTCGCGATGGCTAAAGCCAGACAGACTGCCGGCATGGCCAGCCATTTAAAACCGGTCATCGGTTCAAACCAGCCCATCAATGCGGCAATACTCATTATCAGCAAAGGCACAAAAACACGGAAACCAGAGGCTGCACTCAAGCCGATACCGATACATAAACCGAGGATTGTTTCCATGCTGTTTGTCCTTGAGATTTAAGCCATTTTTATGATCCAAATTCTACGCTAACAAAAAAGCCCTATCGGGTGATAGGGCTTTTATTTAAAACAGGATCTTCTGTTTTGAATATCGTGTGCTTAGGCAACCTTATCGTTATATTGGGTGCCGAGGCATTTGGTACACGGTGGTAGTCGGTCTGTACCAATTTCTAAGAAGACGCGATGTCCGCATTGAACACAAAAATAGAAACCTGTTCCCGGTTTTGAGCCAGCTGTAACCATCTTTGTTCTCCGTTGTTTTAGAAAATGGTCTAAGCAGTATAACTCTGTTGTGATGAATGTCTATTGTCCATTTTTGTAAATGATAGTGTCGTTAAAGCTAAGTGATATTTTTATTTGTGATTTAATGATATTCCGTCGCTGCGCCTAGTCACTTTCACTTTCTATGATAAATAGCTTGATAGCATTGGAATAAATGGAGCTAAGAAAGTATATATAGTGACATGATTAGAGAGAAAACTCATTAGCTCACCATATTGGGAAGTATATTCTGGTGTTCCAATTGAGGTTCCTAATTTTTCAATTCTTAGTTCTAGATCGCTAACTAACTCTTCCTCGATTTTAGATTTTCTCAACGTGCTTAATAAATTTAGAAACTCTTCAGGAATTTGAGAGTTATTAATTTCTTGATGGATAGTGCTGTGATGATTTCCTGAAGCTAAGTTTTGAACATTACCAGCAATATTAAAATTAAAAATCTGGGTGACTTTTTCTTGAGGAATCGGATTAGAATTCAATGCAGCTTCACCTGCTTGCGGATTTAACAGCTCAATTTCTAAAGCAAAATTTAAGATTTTTGTTTTTACTGTATCTATTATTCCTACTACAGCTGAAGCAGGTATTACTTTCCAAGCTTGCATACAATTATAACCCTCATACATCTTAGAACCGTAATGAGCAATAATCGCTGGATTCCAATCTTGAGTTAAGACCTCACTTTCATTATTTGTTAAACTCTCAAGGGTTGCAATAGGACTAAAAAAATATGCTTTTGATAAACTTTTTTGAAGTTGCTTTGGCAAACTGTAAGTCAACATATCTGCATTATTTAAAGCACTTCCAAAAGCACCTGCAAAATGGCCTTTTGAATTAACATTTAAGATTCTATAGTCAGGTACATTTTTTGGGTCTTGTGGATAGCCTTGCAATTCGAAGCTAATCCAATTCTTAAAATCTTCATTACCCAATCTATAAGCTAATATTTGACATTTTCTTAATAAATCTGAAATCTTAGCATTTGAGTTTATAGCATCAATTTGTATCTCTCTTAAAAGTGACATTTTTTTCTCTAAACAATTTCAACAACTTTAATCCACCCCAACCCTCCTTTAAAAAAGGAGGGAGTTCCCCTCTTTAGAAAAGAGGGGTTAGGGGAGATTTTTACTAGTAACTAGAAAAATTAAGCCACATTCCCTTCCAAGAAATCCTGCGCAAAGCGCTGTAATACCCCACCCGCTTCATACACAGAAACCTCTTCTTCAGTATCCAGACGGCAAGTCACCGGCACTTCAATGGTCTGTTTTTTGCCATCCTCAGTCGCACGCTCAATCACCAGAGTCAAAGTCGAACGTGGCGCAATATTACCGATCACGCTATATAGCTCAGTACCATCCAGCTTCAAAGTTTTACGATCTGTACCCGGCTTAAACTCAAGTGGAAGTACACCCATACCGACCAGATTCGTACGGTGAATACGTTCAAAGCCTTCAGCCACAATCGCTTCTACACCTGCCAGACGCACACCTTTCGCAGCCCAGTCACGGCTTGAACCTTGACCATAATCTTTACCTGCAACAATGATGAGCGGCTGCTTACGGTTCATGTAGGTTTCAATCGCTTCCCACATACGCATCACTTCACCTTCCGGCTCGACACGTGCTTTAGAACCTTGCTTAATGGTACCGTCGGAACGCACCACCATTTCGTTATACAGCTTCGGATTCGCCAAGGTTGCACGCTGTGCAGTCAGGTGATCGCCACGGTGCGTTGCATACGAGTTAAAGTCTTCCTCAGGCAAGCCCATTTTCGCCAGATATTGACCTGCTGCCGAATCCAACACAATCGCATTCGATGGAGATAAATGATCAGTGGTGATGTTATCGCCCAGAATGGCTAAAGGACGCATATTTGCAAGGGTACGCGGTGCAGCCAAAGCCCCTTCCCAATATGGTGGACGGCGGATATAAGTACTTTGCGGACGCCAGTCATACAGTGGACTTGCTGCCTGCTCACGCTCGCCCAGATCAAACATCGGAATATACACTTTCTTGAACTGTTCCGGCTTCACGGACTCTTTCACCAAAGCATCAATTTCTTCATCCGATGGCCAGATGTCTTTCAGGTAAATCGGATTGCCATCTTTGTCTGTGCCTAGTGCATCTTTCTCAATGTCAAAACGAATGGTACCGGCAATCGCATAAGCCACGACAAGCGGTGGAGATGCCAGGAAAGCCTGTTTTGCATAAGGATGGATACGACCATCGAAGTTACGGTTGCCCGACAATACCGCAGTGGCATACAGGTCACGGTCAATAATTTCCTGCTGAATCTTCGGATCAAGCGCACCCGACATCCCGTTACAGGTGGTACATGCATAGGCCACGATACCAAAGCCCAGTTTCTCCAGATCTTTTAGTACGCCTGCTTCTTCCAAATACAACGCCGCTGCTTTAGAACCCGGAGCAAAAGATGATTTCACCCACGGTTTACGCACTAAACCAAGTTCATTAGCCTTACGTGCCAACAAGCCTGCTGCCACGGTATTACGTGGGTTAGACGTATTGGTACACGAAGTAATTGCCGCGATGATGATTGCACCATCTGGCATTAAGCCATCCGTACGGTTTTCTACCACACCCGCAATGCCTTTTTCTTTCAGGTCAGATGTTGATACACGCGCATGTGGATTGGATGGACCAGCGATGTTACGGGTGACAGTCGATAGGTCAAAACGCAATACACGTGGATATTCTGCCTGAGTCATTTCTGATGACCACAGACCAATCTCTTTCGCATAGGTTTCAACCAGTTTGACCTGTTCAGATTCACGACCAGTCAGCGTCAGATAATCAATGGTGTTCTGATCAATATAGAACATGGCTGCAGTTGCACCATATTCCGGGGTCATATTGGAAATCGTGGCACGATCACCGACTGACATGCTGTCTGCGCCTTCACCGAAGAATTCCAGATAAGCACCAACCACACGTTCTTTACGCAGGAATTCGGTTAGAGCTAAAACAATATCCGTTGCGGTAATGCCCGGCTGACGCTGTCCTACCAGTTCGACACCGATAATGTCTGGCAAACGCATCCATGATGCACGGCCCAGCATCACGTTCTCAGCTTCTAATCCACCAACACCGACTGAAATCACGCCTAGCGCATCCGTATGTGGAGTATGCGAGTCAGTCCCCACACAGGTATCCGGGAATGCCACGCCATCACGGTTCTGAATGACTGGTGACATTTTTTCCAGATTGATCTGGTGCATGATGCCGTTACCCGCAGGAATTACATCGACATTTTCAAACGCAGTTTTAGTCCATTCAATAAAATGGAAACGGTCTTCATTGCGGCGGTCTTCTACCGCACGGTTTTTCTCAAATGCATCTGGGTCAAAGCCGCCATATTCGACTGCCAGCGAGTGATCGACAATCAGCTGGGTCGGCACCACTGGATTGACTTTAGACGGATCACCGCCTTGATCGGCAATCGCATCACGCAGACCGGCAAGATCGACCAGTGCTGTTTGCCCTAAGATGTCATGACACACTACACGCGCCGGATACCAAGGAAAATCATGTTCCTGTTTACGCTCAATCAACTGGCGTAAAGACTGTTCTAAAATCGCAGGGTCGCAACGGCGTACCAGCTGCTCGGCCAGCACTTTAGATGTATAAGGAAGTTTGGCATATGCGCCTGGCTGAATATCTTCTACGGCTTGACGCACGTCATAATATTCCAGCTGGGTACCTTGCAACGGTTTCCGGTAGTTATTGTTCATAGCTTGCCTGCCCTCTTTCATTACTCTTTTTATTCATCAAAATATCTTGATGACTTGTTTTTTAATAAAGGCATTGTACGCTGTCGAAAGTCCATTTCCCAAATCTTATAATTTTCAAAAGCTTAAATACTAAAAATGGTATTTTTACCAAAATTACTGACCCATACTTTAGAATTTTGACTCTAAATTGCATTTTTTCTGAAAAATAGGCCTAAATCTGTCTCATTCTTTAGTATGAGATGTTGATAACAGCATAAAAAATAATCAATTTCTTGGAATGAGTTTAAGGATAAATTTCATATGAAATCAAAGCTTAGAATTTTTTAATTTTAGAAATAGCTCATTTAATAAAAAACTGAATCTATATTTTTTTATTTCAGTGTTAAGCATAACTCTTAACCGAAAATGGTAAATTTCATTGCAGATATGGCTCGATGAGTGTAGGCGAAAAAATCATTTTTCAGGTTAGACATACCCCGAAATAAGTTACATTCTCAATTCCATATATTTTTTAAGACTTTCTTACAATTTTAGAAATACGTTAAATATTTATAGGACAATGATTCATAAACATGAGCTTATAAAACACATCCCTATCTAAAATACTTTACACACGTCATTTTAGCTTACCGTCTGTCGCCCTCCCCCTAATTTGGTGATAACAGTCTGTATCTCAACTTTGTAAATCTACCCTCGAATTACTTCACAACAACAACACTCATCACAAAAGCACATAAGGGTGATTACAATGATACAACTCGCCATTCTTGGTATCGTTGCTGCAGTGATCGCTGTACTGGCAGCAAGCTGGAATGGAGGTAAAAATCCCTCCAATCCTAAACCGCCAACTCCCCACAACCCTAACCCACCTACCACTCCCAATAATCCCAACAATCCACAACCTTCTCCAACAGCACCCGATACTTT
This sequence comes from Acinetobacter sp. YH12137, assembly GCF_013418535.1. NCBI lineage: Bacteria > Pseudomonadati > Pseudomonadota > Gammaproteobacteria > Moraxellales > Moraxellaceae > Acinetobacter > Acinetobacter sp. YH12137. The sequence goes on from NZ_VPBW01000024.1 coordinate 16,007, forward strand.
GATTAGCAATCCGCCCCTATTGCAAAAAAATTCCAAGGGCACCCATGAACTGATCGTCGCTTATAAAACCGGCAAGATTTACAATCCGAGAAATAGTACCTGGGATCAACTGTTCGTCAGAGGTTATCTCACTAATGCCAGCTTGTTTAACAAGAAAAAAGCTGGAAAGTCTGTTGAAGACCTTTTAATTGGTCCGCAGATCCGGGTCAAACAAGGTGAAACCCTGAAAATTAACCTCAATAACCAGCTTCCACCTGAACAGAAAGCCACCTGCCCAGACAAAGTGGATAATGTGAATGATCCACATTGCTTTAATACCACCAACCTGCATACTCATGGCTTCTGGGTAAGCCCTCAAGGCAATAGTGATAATGTTTTCCTGAAATTTAAACCTCAGGAAAAATTTGACTATCAGTACAAAATGGAGCCGAATCATCCGGCAGGAACCTACTGGTATCATGCCCATCTGCATGGCTCAACAGCTATTCAGGTATCGAGTGGTATGGCAGGCCCATTAATTGTAGAAGGCTCAAGAACACCAAAAGTGAAAAATGGCAAAGTCACTGAAACAGGCGATATGGACATTTTATGGAAAGAAAAAAATAGCTATCCAAATGAAAACATCCTGCTATTCCAGCAAATTCAATATCGATGCTCTAACCCTGACCCGGATGTAAAATTCGATATTCCCAACAATTGCGAAGGTAAAGGCTTAGGATTACTTGAAGATTATACAGATATCGCTAATCCTGGCTCTTGGGCCGGCCAGAACTTTTATACGTCTATCAATGGTAAAGTTTTAGGGGAGATCAAAGTTAAACAGAATGCTTTTAATCGCTGGCGCATGATTCATGGTGGTGTACGCGACACCATTGGTTTGATTATTAAAGAACTGCCAAACTCCAGTAAATTTAGCGCCGCAGACACCCTTAAAGCCTGTCTGGCATATCAGGAAGCAGATCCAAAAGAGTTTAATGAGAGTTTAAAAAGCTTACCTGTTTATACGATTGCTCAAGATGGTTTGACCATGACTCAGGTACAGCGCAGAACACTGTCTGTGTTCCAGCCTGGTTATCGTCATGATGCAATGGTTACCTTCCCAACCACCAATAAATACTGTATTTATGACTCCAAATTAAATATTGAGGATGAAGTGAATGCACCGATCCCAACGGGTCAAATTACTCCTCAACTAGCTCCAAACCACCCTTTCAATGCCCAACTACTGGGATGGGTCAATGTACAGGCAAGCAAAACAAAAGCGCAGACTCCTGCCCAGTTCCTGCAAGAGCGCGCGAAAAAAATTGGTTTAAGCAAAGAGATTCAGACTCAGTTATCCAAACTTGATCTTACTGCCTTTACCGATCATCCATCCCTAATGACTCCTGCAATTGACAAGCTGGTCGCTTCCAGACCAAAACAGTACAGTAAATTTGAACTGGCTTTCGCAAATGGTCTTAAATTTGGCTTCCGCCATAAAGAAAATGGTGACTTACTCAGTTTTGGAGATGCATTTGATGGCGAAGGATCAGTCGGTCGGACACATGCCAAAGATCCGGATCGTGAATATGTACGTCAGTTACAAATTGGGCAGACGGATGAATGGGAACTGACGACCGAAGCTTTTGGTGGCCATCCTTTCCATATTCATGTTAATCCATTCCAGATTGTTAAAATCTTAAAAACTGTCACTGGTCCTAATGGCGAATCTAAAGAAGTTGATGTGAGTGAATTAGCGCCTGATGATAATGACACAGATGATGTGCAATATCGTGGCATGAAAGGACAATTCAAAGATACCCTGTTTATCAAAGCGAACTATAAATTTATTCTTCGCAGTCATTACAAGAAATTTGAAGGTGATTTTGTACAGCACTGTCATATCCTCGATCATGAAGATCAGGGCATGATGGAAACGGTACGGGTCTGTGGAGGCAAATTCCCTTGTGATTCACCTCTGCCAACCTCGTCGCATCATCACTAATTAGACACTCCTGAAAAGGCCAATGATCCCGATTGTTGGCTTTTTTGTTTGCCTCTATTAAATGCTTGCTGCACAATAGTTTGATTGATTTTTAGTATTCAAACTGAGGCTGATCATGGCAACATCTCCTGCTTTTACCTTATTTACGCTGAATGGAGTAGATGCGCAAAAATTCCTTCAGGGTCAAGTTACTTTAAATGTCGAAACTCTGGCTAAAAACCTGACTCGCTATACAGCGATCTGTAGCTTGAAAGGACGTATCCAGTTTGGTATCTGGTTGAAAAAAATTAATCCGGAAAGCTTTGAAATTGTCAGCCCTGAAGATCAGGCAGCAGAACTGGCCAGCCATATTAAAAAGTTTGGTGCATTTTCAAAAATGAAACTGGAACAGGTTGGCCCGGTTTATCCAGTTATTAATGATATCCAGACTGATTTTGTTGAAACTGAAACGGATATTACCCTTTGGCAACAGCAAGCTATTGCTTCAGGTCAGGCTTGGATTCAAGCAACTACTGCGACCCTGTTCCAGCCACAGGAATTGCGTCTTCATCAACGTGAAGGCATTCACTATGACAAAGGCTGTTATCTGGGTCAGGAAGTGATTGCTCGCTTATGGTTCAAAGCCAAGCCAAAACACTGGTTGCATTTGATTCAAGGTACAGGTGAAGCACCTGCTGTTGCGACCAAGCTGCACAATGACGTCGAAGTGGTCAATAGCATTGGTACAGATGAGGGTTATCAGGCTTTGGTAGTTGCCAAACCTGAAGCATTGGCTGAGCTAGACGTACAAGTTCTGGAATTGCCTGAAGCTTTAAGTGGTGATGTGGCACGTCCACAATAATAACCTGTTATCTTGATGCAAAAGCCAGAATTCAATTCTGGCTTTTTTATTTTTATTAGGCTAAACAATTAAATAGACAAAGATTGACTGAATAAAACACACCTTAAACCGAGCACGCTTTTATTGATTCATCTCCTATATGATTCTCAAATAATTTGTAATTAGTCACATATTCAGTATTTACAAAGCCTGAAATCGTCTTATGATGTAGATGAAAACGACAAAAATCGCACCATGGAATTAGGTGTTAGAAAAATTAAGGTTATCGGAACAATGAAAAAATTAGTACTTGCTGCAATTCTTGCAGTGTCCAGCCAATTTGCCCTAGCAAACACTTCAAATGCCCCAGTTGACCCTCAATTTGCCAAAATTGAAGAGATGGTGAATGCCAAGAATTTCAAGGGTGCCTACGATGCTTTAAGCAAACTGGCCAGCCAGGGAAATGCACAGGCTATCTATAACTTAGGCTATTTAACGCAAACTGGCCAAGGCACTGCCAAGGACGAAAAAAAGGCTATTCAGCTATATGAACAGGCCGCCAGCAAAGGTTATCCAGTGGCCAACTATGTACTGGGCAAGAATTATACCGGTGGTACTTTAGGCCTTAAGCAGGATTTGGGCAAAGCCAAACAATACCTGGAACGTGCATCGGCAGCCAATTTCGATGAAGCAACCGTAGATCTGGCTATACTTTTATTTGCTGAAGGTACAACAGCTTCTGACCAGCAGGCCTTGAAAAAATTACAGCCTCTTATTAGCAAAGGCAATATGCCGGCCATTCATGCCAAAGCCTTATATGACATCAGCAACGGCTTTAAAACCAAAAATGAAAAGCCGATCCAGCAAGGCTTGAGCAGTATTCAGGATCTGGCAAAAAAAGGCTATGTCCCTGCCCTGATGGCGATTGGCAATATGTTTGCCAACGGCAGTATTGTTGCGCAAAACCTGCCTGAAGCGAAAAAGATCTTTGCAGCCCTGGCACAGGAAAATATCCCAAAGGCCAGAGAATCTCTAGCAGCAGTGGATAAAATGATTGCTGAACAGAAAAAAGCACCTGCCAAAAAAAGTTGATCAGACTTAATCAAAATAAAAAAGCTCCTATTGCAGCTTTTTTATGGGATATAGATTTGTAAGTCAGCTTGTTTAACTCCACCACAAAGTAATAAGTCCACTGGCAACCACAAAACCTGCGATAGTACTCATCAATAAAGGGGTTAAGGTTCGCTCATTGAGGCCATACGCCTGCCCCAACATACCGAAAATCGTTGGCATAGGAAGTGCTGCGATCAAGGTCCCGGCATAAATCATTTCCTGACTTAGCTGACTCAGTCGACTAAGACCCAGATACATCAGGATCGGCATCAGGATATTGCTGGAAAATACCAAATAGAAACTTTGCAGATTCACATATTTCAGGCTCATGCCCACGATTCCGCCACCAATCGCAAACAGCGCCAAAGGTGAGGCAGTCTGTCCAATCATGGCAAAGACCTGGTCCAGATAAATTGGCAAGCGAATTTCAAAAATCGCACAGGCCATACCCAGCATCACCCCCATAAATAAAGGGTTCTTGAACAGCATGAGAATGGTACTTTTCACAAGACTACCCAGATTGGCTTGATGTTGGGTACCGAGTGCAGCCAGGATCAAGACCATCGGTATCAGAATCATGCTTTCAATAATGACCACCAATGAGGTATAGGTCATTGCATGCTGTCCCACCAATAAAGTGAGTACTGCTGTACCGATCAATCCGGTATTGGACATTGCTGCCCCTAAGGACAGAACAGCACTATGCGAGGAGGTATTCCGGAACTGACGGTGCATCAGCCAGAAGCTGAAACCATAAAGTAATAAAGTGACAGAGGTATAGACCGCAAAGTATTCAAAATACCAGATTTCATGCAGATCTTTAGAGGCTAAAAACTGGAAGAACAGTAACGGCAAGGCCACTTTGATGACAAAGGCCCCTACCATTTCGACCTGTTCTTTTTTTAGAATTTGACATTTCACACTCAGGTAACCTAGTGCCAATAATAAAAATATGGGCACAATTACCGCAATAATCATATGAAATGTCCTGTTGTTTGAGATGCGTTATTATAAGCCTTTCTAAGAAAAAATGGCCTTAAAACGATTCAAACAACTGATTTAAGCCATGCGGTGCAGAACGTAAATATTGTGGAGAAATGGCTATTTTCTCATCCAGCGTTACTGCGGCATGCCAAGGCCAGCGTGGATCATAAAGCAAGGCACGTGCAATCGCGATCGCATCAGCCTGTTTATACTCCAGTATGCCTTCTGCCTGCTGTGCATCGGTAATCAAACCCACAGCAATGACTGGAATATTCACGTCCTTTTTAATCGCTTCAGCAAAAGGGACCTGATAATTCGGATGTACATCAATTTTCTGATCTACATGTAAACCTGCACTCGAAACATGAATATAGACTGCACCTAGCTTCTCTAGTGCTTTGGATAGTTCGACTGAAGATTCTACATCCCAACTTTCTACACTATCCATCCAGTCCGTTGCTGAGATACGAACACCAATTGGAAAACCTTCTGGTACGGCGGCTTTTATTGCTTCAAATACTTCAAGCGTCAGACGAATACGGTTTTCAAATGAACCGCCATATTGATCCTGACGATGATTCGATAACGGTGACATGAACTGATGCAATAGATAACCATGTGCTGCATGTAGTTCAATCAATTCAAAGCCTGCTTCAACCGCTCGCTTGGCACTGGCTGCAAAATCCTGAATCACTTGCTGGATTTCATCAACACTTAAAGACTTGGGTGGATGTTCATGAGCCTGGAAAGGAATATCACTGGCAGAGACAGTTTGCCAGCCGAGTGAATGATCTGGGGCGAACTGCCCTTTGCCACCCCAAGGTTTATCTGTAGAGGCTTTACGGCCTGCATGTGCAAGCTGTATTGCAAAAGGCATAGGAGAAATTGACTTGACCTTTTGCAGTAAGGTTTTGATCTGGCTGGCCTGCTGGTCATTCCAAAGCCCTAAATCGGCATAACTGATGCGACCTTCAGGTTGTACAGCGGTGGCTTCCACAATGCAAAGACCTGCACTGGATAAGGCATAATTGGCCCATTGTTGTTCATGCCAGTAAGTGATTTCACCTTGCTCGGTTGCAGAGTACTGACACATCGGGGCAATCACAATTTTATTTTTAAGTTGCAATGATCCAAACTGAACCGGCTGAAATAGTAGTGACACGCGGTATTCCCTCTTTTTGTGAAGTGGCTTTTCAGAACTTTTTACCAAAAAATAAAAAACAGGCTCTGATGAGCCTGTTTATTTATAACGTGATTAAATTCTTTTTAGAAGATCACTCGTGTAGTCAAACCTAACACCAATGCATTATCCACTTGATTGCTAGACCCCGGATTTATAACGTATTGCAGGTTTGGACGTAGCATCAGCCATTTTGTTGCGTTATAGCTGTAGTTGAGTTCGATATTGTATTCGGCACTCGCATCATAAATTGGACGTGAATCTGCAAAGCGGTCATTTACATGTACACGGTTAACCGCTAAACCCAATATATCATTCGGCTGGCTATCCACCAGACCAATATATTTCAGACCCAACTGTTGTGAATTATCTACTTTATTGGTATCACGATCATGCCAGGTAAAGTTAGCGAATGAGTGTAAACCCTGACGGTCATTACCCGTTGAAGTCAATTGCTGCTCTACAGCTAACCAGCCCGCAAAGGTGCGGTTTTTTCCTTCACCTGTCGCAACATCTTTCTGGTTGGCAACATCATCAGCAGTGTTATACATACCGCCTACACGATAGCTGCCAGGCAAACCATTTACCAATGATTTTGGTGTCCAGATTACTTCTGCAGGAATGGTCACACCATCAGCATTGTCGGTATCCAGACTCCAGCCCTGACCTTCGGCTTTGGCATTACCATTATCTGGATTAAATTCATAAACACCGACTTGTACAGCAACGTCAGGATTTAACTGCTGTTTTACACGTGCACCCCATTGTGCGACTGGGGTATTCATCCAGATATTGCCCTGCCATTTACCCATCTGCGCAGCACAAAATGCTGTACTGGCAAAATCACAGGCCATCACATTAAAGTCCATACCGAGACCCAGACGACCAGCTTTAATGCTCAGTCCTTGATCCTTATAGTTCTTTTCGATTGAAAGTTCGGTTAAACGGCTGTCCTGGTTACCACGGCCAAATGTCCCTTGAACATTGGCCCATTGAGCTGCATCACCTTGTAAATCACGTACCGATGTACTTTGACCCTGACGCGCAGTCGCCACTGCACGAACAGTTACACCATCCCAGCCAGCCAGTTTTTCCATGTCTAACTGTGTACCCAACCATAACTGTGCAGAAGTTAGAGGATCAGCCCCTTCATTACGTCCGCCATCAGCCAGATACGCTGTATCTGTCAGTAAGTTTGCTTCAAACTTGACACCTTGTTGAGCAAGTTCAGTACGTTTTCCATTCCAGTCACCTAACAGGTACTGTCCTTGAGGATCAAATGCAGATTCAGCCTGCGCAGAGGTCATGGCTGCCATCAATGGCAATAAAGCTAGACTTAACTTTTTCATATAAAACCTAAACATATGGAGAGAGTAAAGGCAGCCTGATGCATGCCCTGTATGACTTGATACAGAACGTTACATAACTTTTCACTTAAAAACGCAGCAATTTTTTTATTATTAGTAAAACTTTGAGTTATAAGAAAAGATATCTTATATAACAATAAATTCTTCATAATTTATATTTTTCAGTAAGTTAAATACTAAAAATCAACCTATATATTTCCTATTTTTATTATTCAAATCTAAAACCTGCTCAATATTAAAGTTTATTTTTTAACCAAATGTTAAAATATTTTTGAATGTCCTGCCTATAACTTCTAGTCAAACAGGACTTGCATTCAGACTTAAAACGCCCAATATTAGCCTCATGATATTAGCTGCTAAGTATTATGCCCGAATTACCTGAAGTTGAAACCACCAAAACCAGCCTCCTTCCCCTTCTTAATCAGCAAGTGCTAAAAGTTGAAGTGCGTCAGCCTAGTTTACGTTGGCCAATTCCTGATGACCTCGCGCGCCTGCAAGGACAACGCCTGATTCAGCTTACGCGTCGCTCTAAATATATTCTGGCGCAATTTGAACAGGATACAATGCTCTGGCATCTGGGTATGTCAGGCAGCTTTCGCTTGTGTGAAGCCAATGAAGAATTACGCAAGCATGATCATCTGATTATTCAGTTTGAAGAGATTCAGCTGCGTTACCATGATCCGCGCCGTTTCGGCTGTATTCTCTGGTTAGACGCTCAATCACAAAGCAAACTGATTGATACGCTTGGGCCGGAGCCATTAAACGATGCTTTTAATGCCGAATATCTATTTGAAAAACTAAAAAATAAAAATGTTGGCACCAAAGTTGCAATTATGGATAACCATGTCGTGGTCGGCGTAGGCAATATCTATGCAACTGAAAGCCTGTTCAATATGGGTATTCATCCAGCCCAGCCAGCCTCAAGTTTGAGTTTCGAACAGGTTGAAAAACTGGTGGTTGAGATCAAGCGCATTTTAAAACAGGCAATTGACCTAGGGGGTTCTACTTTACGCGACTATACCAATGCCATGGGAGAAAATGGTTATTTCCAACAGACGCTGCTGGCTTATGGCCGTGCAGGAGAAATGTGCGTGAACTGCGAAACCACACTGGAAAATATCAAACTCGGCCAGCGCGCATCCGTCTATTGTCCTGAATGCCAGCCGCTGAAAAAGGTAAAACTTTCACCTAAGCGTATGGCTGCCGTACGAGGTAAGAAATCATGAAGACTGCAATTGTCCGTCATATTCTGGTTAAGGATAAAGATACTGCCGAACAACTCAAAAAGAAAATTCTAGCAGGTGCAGATTTTTCTAAGATTGCCAAACAATATTCGACCTGTAACTCTGCCAAACGTGGTGGTGAACTCGGTGAAGTGAAAAAAGGCCAACTTGTTCCAGTGATTGATAAACTGGTCTTTACTGCTGCAGAACATGTTCTACATGGCCCAATCAAAAGTCAGTTCGGTTTTCATTTGGTCGAAATTAAGTTTCGGATGGATTTTTAATTTTATAAATCCATCCCAACCTCCCTTTAAGAAAGGGAGGAGTCCCCCTTTGAAAAAGGGGGATTTAGGGGGATTAAAAAAACGGCACACTCAGCGCCGTTTTTTATTTATCCCTAAAGCTTAAGCTTCCGGACGTTTTTTTAGCTCATCACGAATTTCACGTAACAATGCAATATCTTCCGGAGTCGCTTCAGGTTCAGGCGCTGCTTCTTCTGCTTTATCACGGCGCAGTTTGTTCATCAGTTTCACCAACCAGAATACAACCCATGCCAATAACAGGAAGTTAATGAGAATGGTCAAGAAATTACCATAAGCAAAGACATTCAGACCGGCTGCCTGTGCTTCAGCCAGATTGGTCACATTATTTGGATTATCGCCTAACACGACAAACCAGTTAGAGTAATCAACATCACCACCCAAGATCCAGCTCACGACAGGCATGATGATGTCTTTCACCATAGAATCGATAATTTTACCGAAAGCACCGCCAATGATCACACCCACTGCGAGATCCATGACATTGCCTTTTACCGCAAATTCTTTAAATTCTTGAATAATGCTCATAAAGTCACCAGTATTTTTATACAATTTTGTGATGGATTATACATTAGTTAGGGATTTCTATTTAAAACTAATTTATTAAGTGTATGTAATTTCTACCCAATAAAAAAGCCGCTGAACTGATTCAGCGGCTTTTTTCGTATCAGTGACCGGTCTTATTTAGAACGGTTACGTTTACGTTCGTTTTCAGTCAGGTAACGTTTACGGATACGGATTGACTTAGGTGTTACTTCAACTAGCTCGTCATCTTCAATGAATTCAAGCGCTTGTTCTAGCGTGTATTCAAGGTTTGGAACAAGAGTCAATGCTTCATCAGTACCAGACGCACGTACGTTAGTTAACTGTTTCGCTTTAGTTGGGTTAACCACCATGTCGTCAGAACGTGAGTTGATACCTACGATCATACCTTCATAAACTTCTAACTGTGGTTTAGCAAACAGACGACCACGGTCTTGAAGTGTGAACAGTGCATAGCCCAGGCAAGTACCTTGAACCATAGAAATCAGTACACCGTTTTGACGTTTCGCAACAGTACCTTGTTTAGCAGGACCGTAGTGCGAGAAGCTTGAAGTCATGATACCAGTACCAGAAGTCATGGTCATGAATTCAGAACGGAAACCGATCAAGCCACGTGAAGGAACAGTTGCTTCAATACGGATACGGCCTTTACCGTCAACTTCCATATTGGTCATTTCGCCTTTACGGTGACCCATTTGTTCCATTACAGAACCTTGGTGCTGTTCTTCAACGTCAAACGTTACGTTTTCGTACGGTTCTTGCATTTGACCGTCGATTTCTTTCATGATCACTTGTGGACGTGATACACCAAGCTCGAAGCCTTCACGACGCATGTTTTCGATCAGTACAGAAAGGTGAAGCTCACCACGACCAGATACTTTGAAACGGTCAGGACTGTCAGTATCTTCAACACGAAGTGCTACGTTGTGGATCAATTCGCGGTCAAGACGCTCACGGATATTACGTGAAGTTACGAATTTACCTTCTTTACCAGCGAACGGAGAGTTGTTCACCTGGAAAGTCATAGACACAGTCGGTTCATCTACAGAAAGTGCTGGAAGCGCTTCAACATTTTTAGGATCACAAATTGTATCTGAAATGTTCAGTGCATCGATACCAGTTACACAAACGATATCACCTGCAGAAGCTTCTTCAATATCAACACGTTCTAGACCATGGTAACCCATGATTTTCAAGATACGGCCGTTACGGGTTTTGCCTTCTTTGTCGATCACAGTCACAGGAGTGTTTAATTTCACTGAACCGCGCTGGATACGACCAACACCGATTACACCTACGAAGCTGTTATAGTCCAAAGATGAAATTTGCATCTGGAATGGACCGTCAACGTCAACTGCTGGTGGCTCAACGATGTCTACGATTGTTTGGAACAATGGAGTCATGTCGTCAGCAAGTTCTTCTGGAGAAGGACCAGCAACACCACGAAGACCAGAAGCATAAACTACTGGGAAGTCTAACTGTTCGTCAGTACCGCCAAGGTTGTCGAACAGGTCGAATACTTGGTCGATTACCCAGTCTGGACGCGCACTTGGTTTATCAACTTTATTGATAATTACGATTGGTTTCAAACCACGCGCGAACGCTTTTTGCGTTACGAAACGGGTTTGTGGCATAGGACCTTCTTGTGAATCTACAAGAAGCAGTACGCAGTCAACCATCGACATTACACGTTCAACTTCACCACCAAAGTCGGCGTGTCCCGGGGTGTCCACGATGTTAATACGGTATTCTGTATCTGTACGTTTATCTAACCACTTGATTGCAGTGTTTTTTGCAAGAATGGTAATACCACGTTCAGATTCTAACGCGTTCGAATCCATGACACGCTCGATCTCACCCGCGCGATCACCGAGAGCACCTGATTGTTGCAAAAGTTTGTCTACAAGAGTGGTTTTACCATGGTCGACGTGCGCGATAATGGCAATGTTACGGAGAGTTTTAATATCTGACATGTAAATTCGATACGTTTTAAATTTGAGGGCAAATTATACAGAAAAATACAAACTTTTGACAGTGACTGTTTGTAGAGAGCGTCAATTTTTTTTCCAATTACTTTTGTAATGACGTGTAACTCGATTAGAATAGCGCCACCCAGCCTTAATTTGCATTGACACATGTCTGATTTTAATCAATCTCCTCTTTCTAAAGATCAACTTGACCTTGTCTACGGCCTTGAAGATCGTCCTAAACCGTTTATCGCATTTTTAGCCGCATTCCAGCATTTATTGGCCATTATTGTCCCAATTGTAACGCCAGGTTTACTGATCTGTCTGGCATTGGGTGTGTCTAAAGAAGACACCAACATGATCTTGTCCATGTCTTTGGTGATCTCTGGTATCGCAACTTTCTTACAATCCAAGAAAGTGGGTCCCTTTGGCGCAGGCTTGCTGATTGTTCAGGGTACAAGTTTTAACTTTATTGGCCCAATCATCGGGATCGGTTCAGCGATGGTCGCTGCAGGCACACCGGTAGAAGCGGTGATGGCTTCGATCTTTGGTGTAGTGATTGCAGGTTCATTTATTGAAATGGGCGTGTCACGCATTTTGCCATGGGTGAAGAAACTCATTACTCCACTAGTAACGGGTATTGTAGTTCTATTGATTGGTTTAACCTTGATTAAAGAAGGTCTGATCAGCATGGGTGGTGGTTATCAAGCCATGGGTGACAAAACTTTCGCCAATGCAGATAACCTGATCATGTCATGTACCGTTCTGGCATTAATTATTTTACTGAACCGTGTGCGTATTACCTGGGTAAAAAGCTCAGCAATTCTGATTGCACTGGTTGTGGGTTATATCCTTGCCGGCTTTATGGGTCATCTCAACTTTGATGGTTTAAAAGATGCACCTCTGGTTCAGATTCCTACCCCAATGCATTTTGGTTTAAGCTTCTCATGGAGCTTATTCATTCCAATGGCATTCATTTACCTGGTGACTTCACTAGAAGCCATTGGTGATATTACCGCAACATCAAAATTATCGAATCAGCCAGTGGATGGTCAAACCTGGATGAATCGCATTAAAGGTGGTGTGTTAGTGAATGGTGCTAACTCTCTGCTTGCAGGCTTATTTAATACCTTCCCAAGTTCAGTTTTCGCACAAAATAATGGTGTGATTCAATTGACTGGTGTAGCTAGCCGTTATGTTGGGATATGGATCGCAGCACTCCTTGTGATTCTAGGTCTACTGCCTGCTGTTGCAGGTGTGATCCAAGCCGTTCCTCAAGCTGTGCTTGGTGGCGCAGTGATGGTGATGTTTGGTGCAGTCGCTGCATCTGGGATTAATATCCTGTCTGGTATTCACTTAGACCGTCGTGCCCTGCTGATCATTGCAATCTCGCTTGCACTTGGCTTAGGCGTTGCACAGGTACCTCAGATTCTGGAACATCTTCCTGAATTATTCCGTAACATCTTTAGTTCCGGTGTTGCGACAGGCGGTATTGCAGCCCTCATATTGAATATTGTACTTCCTGAAGTAAAGAAGTAATTTCATGTCCAAAGAACACTGTCTGAGTTGGACTCGGACAGTGTTTTTTCTATTGGAGAAAGATCTATGGATCCTAAAAGCGAAGTTTTATTAAGACAATATGATTATTTGTCTGGTCGCGTATTGCTGGTAAATGCCCCGACCGATGAGCTTCTTGCTGAATGTGGTGAATCTATCCAGCCCTTTGTTTGGACATGGAATTATAATGATTTTCAATATTTCCAGTCACAGCAGGCCCAGATTCATTTCGGCGCAGAATTTCCTGATCAGGAATTTGATCAGGCAGTTATTTTCGTACCTAAATCAAAAGAATTATTGAATTATCTGATTCACAATATTGCAGCCCGATTAAAACAAGGCAGCAGTGTCTTTCTGGTCGGTGAAAAGAAAGGTGGCGTAGAGCGTGCGGCAAAGCAGCTACAGGCTTATGGTAAACTCATCAAGCTCGACAGCGCACGACATTGCCAATTGTGGCAATTGACTCTAGACTGCACGGTCGAAGCAAAAGCGTTGGCAGATTGGGCACAGACCTATACAGTGGCCACACCAAAAGGTGATTTGCAGATTTGTGCACTTCCAGGTGTATTCAGTCAGGATCATCTGGATGTAGGAACAGCGGTGTTCTTACCCTATTTATCTCAGGTGACCTCAGGCAAGATTGCCGACTTTGGCTGTGGTGCAGGCGTGATCAGTGCTTATTTAGCCAAACTGAATCCTGAGAACCGTATTTTTGCTCTGGACGTGGATGCCTTTGCCTTGGCTTCTACTCAAATGACATTTGAGAAAAATCAGCTCAGTCCTCAGCAGCTGGAAATTAAAGCTGTGTCAGGTATTGAAGATGCACCGCTCTTTTTACATGCCATTGTCAGCAATCCTCCTTTCCATCAGGGAATCCAGACCAATTATGCGGCCAGCGAAACTTTATGCAAGACTTCGCGTCGTCATCTCAAGTCTGGCGGTGAATTATGGATTGTGGCAAACCGCTTCTTAAATTATCCAATTTTAATTGAACAAAGTTTTGGCCAATGTACAGTCAAAACTGATCAACAAGGTTTTAAAGTGCTCTTCGCCAGCACTCAAAAAAATGCTAAGGAATCATGATGAGCGAAACTCAGAACAGCGTGCAGCTGCAGCGTAAGCTTGGTGCTCGTCATCTCAATATGATCGCGATTGGCGGGTCTATCGGTACAGGTTTATTCCTGGCCTCAGGTGCGACTATTGCCAGCGCAGGCCCGGGTGGCGCACTTCTCGCCTATGCCCTGATTGGCGTAATGATTTATTTCTTGATGACCAGCCTTGGAGAACTTGCGACTCATAATCCGACCTCGGGCGCATTCTTTACCTACGGTACCAAATATGTCGAAGGTGGTTTCGGTTTCGCTTTAGGCTGGAACTACTGGTACAACTGGGCGATTACCGTTGCCTTTGAACTGGTTGCCGTACAGTTCATTATGAAATTCTGGTTCCCTGATATTCCGGGCTTTTACTGGAGTGCGATCTTCCTCGCTGTGATCTTTGGGATTAACGCTCTCACAGTAAAAGGTTTTGGTGAATCAGAATTCTTCTTCTCATTAGTGAAAGTTCTGGCAATTATTGCCTTTATCATCATCGGGATCTGGATGATTGCCAAGATCATGCTCACACCGGGTGTTTCGGCATTTGCAAACTGGAGCGTAGGTGAAGCGCCTTTTGTAGGCGGTTTCCAGGCCTTGATTGGTGTTGCCATGATTGCCGGATTCTCGTTCCAGGGTACCGAGATGGTTGGTGTAGCGGCTGGTGAATCTAAAGATCCGCAAAAAACCATTCCAGTCGCGATCAAGCAAATCTTCTGGCGAATCCTGCTGTTCTATATCGTATGTATTTTCATTATCGGTACATTGGTTGCTTATAATGATCCGCGTCTCTTACAGGCAGCTGCAACTGAAGATATTGCCCTTTCTCCATTCACTTTATTGTATGAGAAAGCAGGTTTTGCTTTTGCAGCCAGTATGATGAATGCGGTAATTCTGACTGCGATTCTGTCTGCAGGTAACTCAGGCATGTATTCTTCGACCCGTATGCTGTTCGATATGGCACGTAAAGGCAGTGCGCCTAAGCTGTTTGCCCATCTGGATTCACGCGGTGTACCGATGAATGCCCTGTATGCGACCACGGCGATTGCGGCACTATGCTTCTTGACCACATTCTTTGGCGAGCAGGAAGTCTTTAACTGGTTGCTGAATATGTCAGGTATGTGTGGCTTCATTGTCTGGCTCGGAATTGCGATCTCACATTACCGCTTCCGTAAAGCTTATCTGGCTCAAGGCTATCAACTTGAAGGTCTAGCCTATAGAGCTAAATTC
The DNA here is from genome assembly GCF_013418535.1 of Acinetobacter sp. YH12137. Lineage (NCBI taxonomy): Bacteria > Pseudomonadati > Pseudomonadota > Gammaproteobacteria > Moraxellales > Moraxellaceae > Acinetobacter > Acinetobacter sp. YH12137. The sequence goes on from NZ_VPBW01000024.1 coordinate 31,389, forward strand.
TTCCCGTTCGCGCCTTGGTTTGCCTTCGTCCTTTGTTCAATTGTTGTTCTAGGTCAAAATTATCAAGCTGTCCTAGATGGTGAGTGGTTGGCTGTCCTTTCTACTTATATCGGTATTTTATTATTCCTGGTGATCTGGCTAGGTTATAAGTGGAAATATAAAACCAAACTGGTTTCCTATCAGGAGATGGATGTTCGACCGATAAATATTGAAAAACACTAAGTTCTCACCTTTATTAAAAAAGCAGCTCAAGTAGCTGCTTTTTTATATTCTGAAATCAGCTATGACGCATGACAAAATTACGGTCATCAATCACGATGACTTGCTGACAAATACCTTTTACTCGACGCTGCTGTTCGAAAACTTCTTTAGACATAGCATTAAAACTATCAAAGAAACTGATTTCTTTTTCATTGATTTCATAAATTAATGAATGGTTCCCTACCCCTTCCAGCGTATCGTAGAACACGATTACAAAACGGCCTTTATCTACTGATTTTTGAATATCTGTATAAGAAAGTGGATATTCATGAACAGACACTTTGAGTTCTTGTGCTTTTTGATAAAACTGGATTTCAAGCGGCTGTTTATCGGGATCAGTTTCTGTAAAAAATTCAACATCAAGCCCTAGTGTTTTAAGTGCAACAGCGAGTGCAATACTTGAAGCTCCCATCTCATCATTATACTGTGTCAATTGCACCAGATCAGGAATATGCAGATCCATTCCATAATGATGAAAGATCATCCAGATTGCATATATACCACTATTAGCTTCCAGACTTTGTAAGTCTTGAGGGAGTTCTATACTCATGCTTTAACTCCAAATCAGTTTCGAGCAGCAAGTGTATGCAAAAAACAGCCATAAAAAAAGCGACTCAAAGAGTCGCTTTTTTTAATCACTGTTCAATAACGAATTATTGAGCAGCTGGTTGTTCAGCTAGAACAGTACGGCTACCAGTGATTGTCGCGAATACACGACGGTTCATAGCACGACCTTCTTTAGTGTTGTTGTCAGCAATCGGTTGATCCCAAGCGAAACCTTGAGTAGACAAACGAGATGCATCTACGTTGTATTCGTTAACAAGTGCAGATTTAACAGAGTTAGCACGAGCTAGAGATAAACGTTCGTTCAATGCACGTGGACCAGTGCTGTCTGTGTGACCTTCGATACGAGCAGTTGCGTTTGGATATTCAACTAGCTTCTCAGCAACTTTCGCGATTTCTGGTTTGTATTGGTCTTTGATGTTTGATTTATTCGTATCAAAGAACACGCGAAGTTCCATGTTCAGGTCTTCAGTCAACTCTTGTGGAGCTGGAGCAACTGGAGCAACTGGCTCAACTGGAGCAACTTCTACAACGTCAGCAGCTGGTTTCAAACGACCACCTAGAACTACGTTAAGACCAGCAAGTGCTGTATAGTTCCAGAATTTTTCGTCGAAGTGGTAAGTACCACGAGCTTCAGTACGTAGAGCTAAGGCATCGTTGATGTGCCAGAATGCACCGATACCAGCATTACCCAGTGTACCTTCTTCTTCATCACCACGAGTACCGCGTTCTACACCATCAAATTCATATTTGTAGTGACCAGCACCTAACAATGCATATGGTTTGATTTTGCTGTCATAGTTGCCAGTGAACACATCAGAAGTTGCATAGAAGTTACCTGCGATGTTCTGACCTTTGTATTCTGCACCAGGAGCAGCGCCATCTACATCACCTTTAACCTGGCTATATTCAGCTTCAAAACCTAACCATGGAGTTAGTTCAACACCAATCGCAGCACCTACAAACAAATCATCCTGTAATTCAGGACCACTTGTTAGTTCACCATCATTACCGTCATTGTTGTGTTGGGTGTCTTGCCAAGTATAACCTAACATTAATGGAGTAACAGTTACGCCTGCATTTGCAGCAGCAAAAGGAGCAGCTACAAGCATTGCTAAAGCAATACGACTCATTTTCATGGATTTATCCTCCAGAGATAACAATTGTTGTTCAAGCTCAAGCCTTCTAATAGGCCATTCTGAGATAGGCTTTTTTTACCCCAGTGTTATTTTTAAGCTATTCACTGCGCATCATACAAACACTTTATTATTTTTCCAAGTGCTTGATTAATCTAATCAAGTAAATTATTGACAAAATTACTTACAATTTCCGTTGTAATTCAGTAATTTTTTACTCAATTTTTTGTTGTGAATCGCCTATTGTCATTGCCAATTTATTTTTAAGCGCCTTTTTGAATTTTGAGTAAGACATTTCTTACTCGCTCAATTAAGCATAAAAAACGCACAATTAATAGCATGTTTCAAATAAAAATAATATATAAATCAGGTAACTCTATGTATAAAAAGATAACAAGAGCGTTCACTATTGTTGAGTTAATTATCTGTATTGCCCTTATTGGAATTGTGGTCACAATTGCCTTGCCTTACTTTCATGATTACCTATCCAAGCAGGAAGCCAAAAATATTCCAATGAAACTTACAGCAACCAATCGTTATGCACGCAGCCAGGCAGCTGTGTTTCACCAGAATATTGTGATTTGTCCCAGTCAAGATTCATTAACTTGCCAAGCAAACCAATGGAATAAAAATTTGCTGGTATTTATTGATAAAAACCGTAATCGTCAAGTCGACAATGACGAACAAATTTTACACATTGAACAACTTAATCTTAAATACGGTAACTTAAGTTGGCGAGGCGCTTTAAGTATGCCGAACGTAACTTATCAAGCTCAGACGGCTTTACCGATTGGATCGAATGGCAGCTTTTATTATTGTTCTACTCACCTTGCATCTCAGCAACGTATTGTCTTGAATAAAATGGGACATATCCGGATCGAACATATGGCCTCCTGTTAATAAAACCCTAGAGTCTATGATTTATCCAGATTAGGACTTTAATCCTGTACTTTTTTCAATATACTGCTTAGGTTCGAGAAAAAATGATCAAAACTTATAGGGAGATATAACAATGACTGACATCGTAATTGTCAATGGTGCACGTACAGCGATGGGCGGCTTTCAAGGCAGCTTGGCTAGCGTTACTGCACCTGAACTAGGTGCTGCCACCATCAAGGAGGCGATTGCGCGTTCAGGTTTGCAGCCAACCGATATTGAAGAAGTCATTATGGGTTGTGTACTCCCGGCAGGTTTAAAACAAGGCCCTGCCCGTCAAGCGATGCGTAAAGCAGGTCTGCCTGATTCTACCGGTGCTGTTACCATCAACAAATTATGTGGTTCAGGCATGAAAGCAGTCATGCAAGCGGCAGATATGATTAAGGCAGGTTCTGCAACTTATGTGGTTGCAGGTGGGATGGAATCCATGACCAATGCGCCATATGTATTACCAAAAGCGCGTGGCGGTTTCCGTATGGGTCATGGTGAAATCAAGGATCATATGTTCCTCGATGGCCTGGAAGATGCCGAAACTGGTCGCCTGATGGGTTCATTTGCTCAAGATATGGCAAATAGCAAAGGTTATACACGTGAACAGATGGATGAATTTGCAATCCGTTCACTGAAACGTGCTCAAACTGCAGTCAATGAAGGCTACTTTGCTGATGAAATCGTGCCAGTCACTGTTTCCACCCGTAAAGGTGATGTCGTCGTTGATAAGGACGAACAACCTTTCAATGCCAATATTGATAAGATTCCAACTTTACGTCCTGCTTTTGCAAAAGACGGGACAATTACGGCAGCAAATGCCAGCTCAATTTCAGACGGTGCCTCTGCCCTTGTTCTGACTTCAAGCGAAAATGCAGCAGCTAAAGGTTTAGCGCCTTTGGCTAAAATCATCGCTTATGCTTCAAACTCCCAGCATCCATCTGAATTCACGATTGCGCCAGTGGGTGCGATTCAGAAAGTTCTGGATAAAACTGGCTGGAAAGCTGAGGAAGTTGACCTTTGGGAAATCAATGAAGCGTTTGCTATGGTCACCATGTGCCCAATGGATGAGTTCAAGCTTGATCCTGAGAAAGTCAACATCAATGGTGGTGCATGTGCACTCGGTCACCCGGTTGGCTCTACAGGTTCACGTATTATCCTGACCTTGATCCATGCATTGAAACGTACAGGCGGTAAACGTGGTATCGCTGCGCTATGTATTGGTGGTGGTGAAGCAACTGCGGTCGCAATCGAACTAATCTAATTCTTTTATAATCAAGTAGTAGAGAGGGCTTTTATAGCCCTCTTTTTATTTTATAAATATTTCATTTTTTTATTATCTGTCCATAAAGTAAATTCTTTTAATTACATTTTCATAAAGCTTCTTTATCAATCAAATTCAGTTCAAGGCGTAAATTAAAGGGATTCAGAACAAGAAAAGGAATCCTACATGCGACTTAATCATTACCTTAATTTCCAGGGTGAGACCGAAGCTGCCTTTACCTTTTATCGCTCGGTATTTGGTGGCGAATTTTCCAGTCTAACCCGTTATGGAGATACGCCTGGGCAGCAAGGAATTGATTTATCAGATGAAGAAAAAAATCTGATTTTGCATATCTCACTTCCAATCAATGAATACACAGAACTCATGGGCTCTGATATCAATGATAAGCTCTGTACTGAAAACACACCAGCATTTAGTAAAGGTACTAACCACTATATTGCGATTATTTTAGGTGCCAATGAACAGGATGAAGCCAAACGACTCTATGAAGCTTTATCGGTGAATGGTCAAATCGAAATGCCTTTAGAAAAAACCTTTTGGGGTGCGCTTTATAGTGCCTTTACGGATCAATTCGGAGTGCAATGGATGATTAACTGCCTACTTGAAGAACGTGCACCCTAAGGTTTAAATACAAAAAAGCCTCCAGATGGAGGCTTTTTTAGTTGAAGGCGAATTAAGCCCCAGTTTGATAATTCGGTGTTGGTACTGCTGTTGAAGCTTGGTACGGATTAGTGAAATCACCCAAGCCTGCAGCTGCTTCCTGAATATCTTTACCTTCTTTAATGACAAAAGTATCGAAACCAGAACGCTTCATGTAGTTCAAGACATCTTTGAACACATCACCAGTCGCACGCAGCTCACCTTGGAAACCTTGACGGCGAAGCAATGCAGCAAATGAATAACCACGGCCATCATTAAAACCTGCAAACTCAATAAAAATCGCATCAAGTTGCTCAAGCGGAAATTCATTGGTTTCAGGTGAAGCATCAACCGTTAAGTACAATGCTTTTTTACCAGAAATATTGGCAATCTGGTCTAACTGCTCTACAGTCAGAACTACATCACCCTGTGGCAATATACCATCTTCACCAATTAGCTGGTAAGTGTTATCTGCAATTGTGCCATCTTTAGAGAGCACTTGTAGTGCGGTATTAAGCATATGCGCGCTCCTTGAATGGTTGAATGCCGACACGACGATAAGTATCGATAAACTCTTCACCATCCTGACGCAAGTCAAGATAAGTATTCAGAATTTCTTCTACGATATCCGGCACCACTTCTGCAGCAAATGATGGTCCAAGAATATCGCCAATAGAGGCATCATGGTCAGCGTTACCACCTAAAGTGATCTGATAGAACTCAGCACCTTTTTTGTCTACACCCAAGATACCGATGTTACCTACGTGATGATGGCCACAGGCATTCATACAACCTGAAATATTCAGGTCCAGTTTACCCAAGTTGTAAATGGTATCCAAATCATCAAAACGGCGTGAAATTGCTTCAGAAATTGGAATAGATTTCGCATTCGCTAGTGAGCAGAAGTCACCGCCTGGACAGCAAATAATATCAGTCAAGAAACCGATATGCGCACGTGCCAGGTTATGCTGATCCAGCGTCTGCCACAATTCGAACAGGTCTTTTTGTGGTACATCTACCAGCGCAATATTTTGCTCATGAGTCGTACGCAGTTCACCGAAGGTGTACTTGTCTGCAAGATCTGCAATCAGGTTCATTTCCTCAGTGGTCACATCACCCGGTGCAATGCCTGCACGTTTCAGTGAAATCGTGACAATACGATAACCTTTCACTTTATGTGCATTGGTATTGATGTTGAACCATTGCTTAAACTTCGGATACTGAGCAAACAGCTCTGTGAAGTCTTCATCTGCATAATCTTGGTAATCAAATGGAGTAAAGTTTTCATCCATTCTCGCCAGCGTTTCAGCATCAATCTTCAACGTTTTAACAGTATGTGCAAATTCGGCTTCAACTTTCTCAGCAAAGACTTCAGGCGTCAGAGCTTTTACCAAGATTTTGATACGCGCCTTATATTTGTTGTCGCGACGGCCGTGCAGGTTATAGACACGTAGTACTGCTTCAAGATAAGCAATCAGGTCTTCACGTGGTAGGAAGTCACGAATAAAACTACCAATTACTGGCGTACGGCCCAAGCCACCACCGACTTTAATTTTATAACCGATTTCTCCAGCTTCATTTTTTACGATATAGACACCGATATCGTGGAATGAAGTTGCTGCACGGTCAATCTCTTCCAGCGCAGATACCGCAATCTTGAACTTACGTGGCAGGAAAGCAAATTCCGGGTGGAAAGTTGACCATTGACGGATCAATTCACAGGTCGGACGTGGATCTGCAATTTCACCTGCCACCACACCTGCATACTGGTCAGTGGTAGTATTACGGATACAGTTCCCTGAAGTCTGGATCGCATGCATTTGCACGGTTGCCAGTTCAGCCAGCATATCAGGCACGTTTTCTAGTGCAGGCCAGTTAAACTGGATATTCTGACGGGTTGAAACGTGTGCATAGCCACGATCATACTCTTTCGCCAGATCAGCCACTTTACGAAGTTGTTTAGAATTCATCAGGCCATAAGGTACCGCAATACGCAACATAGGCGCATAACGTTGTACATAAAGACCATTTTGAAGGCGGAGCGGACGGTATTCATCTTCCGTCAATTTGCCCGCTAAATAACGTTCCGTCTGGTCACGGAACTGTGCAACACGTTCATTAATCAGTTGCTGATCGAAATCAGTATATAAATACATGGCGTACAGCTAGTAGTTTCTATTATATCGTCGGCAAGGATAACGACATTGAATCTATCAATAAAATGCTTTTTATACATATTTCATAGCGATTTTATTGATAAGCCTAGCAAACTTTCAATGATATAAAGCTTTAGATCAGCTTCTTCTGATTTTTAACGTGAATGATTTATTTTTTAAATCTTTAGCAGTTTTTTTCATAAACCAAAATGAGAAAGTCGCTCAATTACCACTCTTTGGTTTCGCCTAAAGCCTGACCAATAAATTGATATCGCATAGTTGATCTTGAAAACTTGATCGGGCAAGCCAGTTGAGCTTCGGTTTGCTCCCGCTGATCTACTTTAACTGGTACCTGCACCACCCATTCGCGTTGCTGTGCCAACTCAGAATGCAGGGCTTCATCAAGCTTTAATACAGGCTCGACACAGAAATCCGCCTGAGAAAATAAGGCTTGCCAGTGAGATAGAGGTTGGGATCTGATTTTATCGCGAATTGCCTGTTTTACTAAGGCATGATCTTCAGGCGCGAAAGAAGCACCTTTTTCCAGAATAATCGGCAAATCCAGCAATTGTGCCAGACCTTGCATGAATTGAGGCTCCAGACTGCCTATTGATAGATAGCGATCATCCTGAGTCTGATAATAGTCATAAAAGGTACCGCCATTTAAGTAACCTGATTCTATCTGCTGATGCTGATTACCCGCCAGACTAGCAGAAGCTGCCATATTATTTAATGTCGCCGCGCAATCGGTCATGGAAATATCAATATATTGTCCCTGACCACTGCTCTGCCGCTCAATCACCGCTGCCAGAATGGCAACCAGCGCATGCATGGAGCCACCCGCGACATCGGCAATCTGGATCCCCATTGCCGGTGGTCCGCTTTCGATCCGGCCACTATGCCCAGCAATCCCAGATAAAGCCAAATAGTTAATGTCATGCCCTGCCCGATCTTTATATAGACCCGTTTGGCCATAACCGGTAATCGAGCAATAAATTAAGCGTGGGTTGAGCGCACTGAGCGTTGGATAATCCAGACCAAGCCGTTGCATCACACCTGGACGAAATTGCTCTACGACAATGTCATAATCTGCAATTCGGGATTTGATTTGTTCAATATGTTCGGGATTCTTTAAATCCAGTGCGACAGAATGTTTGTTTCTGTTCAGATAATTATGCGTTGTGGCCTGTCCATGTGCAAAAGGTGGCATTAAACGTACCAGATCGGGACGTGTGGGTGATTCAATATGCACAACTTCTGCACCCATGTCTGCAAGATATAATGTGGCAAATGGACCGGGTAATAGTGTAGAAAAATCTAATATTTTCAAACCTTTTAATGCATATGACATTGGAGTTATTACTCTATTTATATCGCTTTTTGTCTCATCATAAGAACATAAATGCCCAAAAACAATGTCATGTTCAGCCATTTACCTTGATAGTTTCGGCAATTTAACATGTAAGAAAATGGTAATTGGATTCTTGTAAATTGCCATTGATTTTTTATTTTTTGTCATTTAGGTCAAATATTAGTGAACATTAAAGAGACTGAAGGATTAAACATGAGTCGTGATACGATCAGTATCCATTTCGTCAATGCAGCCTTATACGGCGTTAAGCGCCTGGGCATGGATGTCGATACTTTATTGTCTCACGTTGGGATTGAAGCCGAGCTTCTGCATCAGCCCAAGGCCCGTATTTCGCCTGAACAATATACCCGTTTTATCAAGATGCTCTGGATGGTGACCCAGGACGAACATGTCGGTTTTGACAAACAGCCGCGTCGTCTGGGCACTTTCGCGATTATGTGCCAGTTGATCATCCATGCCAAAACGCTGGGCGATGCACTCGAGCTTTCTTCTCAATTCTACAAACTCTTTGGTGATGACTGGTCTGTAACCCTGGAACGTGACAAGCATGAAGCGCGCCTGGTTCCCCTGATCCCAAATTCGATGGATCCGGAACACTTTATTACTGAAAGTATGTTGATGATCTGGCATGGTCTGGCATCGTGGTTAATTGAACGTCGTCTGCCGCTGGAACGTGTACATTTCAGCTACCCTCGCCCTGCGCATGCAGATGAATACGATGCGCTGTTCTTTGCACCTGTGATGCAGTTCGATATGCCGCGTACTGAAATTACCTTTGCAGCGGATTATCTGGATTTGCCAATTCGCCAGAATGAAGAAACTCTGGAAGAATTCCTGAAAGCAGCACCTGCTCAACTTCTAGTTAAATTTAAAAATACCAACTCGCTGACTTCGCGGATCCGGGATGTATTGAAGAGCCAGATCGGTGAAGAAATGCCGACCTTGAATGATGTCGCATCAATGCTCTACCTTTCTCCACAAACCTTGCGTCGCCGTCTGGCTGCTGAAGGCAAGAGCTATCAGGGCGTGAAAGATGCGCTACGTCGCGATGCCGCGATTCACCTGTTATTGAATCCGGATTTAACGCTGGAAGACGTGGCACAACAGGTGGGCTTTAGTGAAACCAGTACTTTCCACCGTGCTTTCAAAAAATGGACAGGGGTAACACCTGGTCTATACCGTCAGTTACACGGTTACCATTAAAAACCTTGCTATAAAACTGTATACTTGAAAAGTATCGTTTATTAAGCGCTACAAGCCCCTAGCCCAAGCTCCAGACTTGGGCTTTTTTATGCCCGCTTTTTAATCCATCAAGACTGACCAAATTGTTCAAATGATCTGGTCCGTTCTCGTCATTGCACTTCAAGATTTAATCATTACACTCGAAGCATTAGAACAATTTCAGTAAAGCAAGAAAAGGATATTGTATGAGCGAGGCCTATATTATTGATGCCATTCGCACGCCACGCGGAAAGGGAAAAAAAGACGGATCATTACATGAAGTTAAACCAATTAGTTTACTGACTACGCTCTTAAATGAACTGAAAGAACGCCATAACCTGGATACATCTCAGGTGGATGATATTGTGCTGGGCTGTGTGACTCCAATCGGTGATCAGGGTGCAGACATTGCCAAAACTGCTGCAATTGCCGCAGGCTGGGACAATGATGTGGCTGGCGTTCAGATCAACCGTTTCTGTGCTTCGGGTCTGGAAGCTGTAAATCTGGCAGCACAAAAAGTTCGTTCAGGCTGGGAAGATCTGGTCGTTGCGGGTGGTGTTGAATCCATGTCTCGCGTTCCGATGGGTTCTGATGGCGGCCCGTGGGCATTAGATCCTGAAACCAATATGGCTTGCGATTTTATTCCACAAGGCATAGGGGCTGACCTGATCGCGACCATTGATGGTTATAGTCGTGCAGATGTAGATCAATTCGCCGAGCAATCACAAAAGAAAGCGGCAGCAGCCCAAGCGAATGGTTATTTTGATAAATCTATTATTCCAGTGAAAGATAAAGCTGGCGTCGTGATTCTAGACAAAGATGAATTCATTAAACCGACAACAACTGCAGAAGGCTTAAGTGCATTAAAGCCAAGTTTTGCAACGATGGGCCAGATAGGCTTTGATGCTATCGCCCTACAGAAATATCCGGAAGTAGGCTCTGTAAACCATGTCCACCATGCAGGTAATTCTTCAGGCATCGTAGATGGTGCAGCAGTCGTATTACTTGCCTCCGAACAGGCAGTGCAACAGCAAAATCTCAAGCCACGCGCCAAAGTACTGGCAACAGCGCTAGTTGGTGCCGATCCAACCATTATGCTGACCGGCCCTGCCCCGGCTGCACGTAAGGCTTTAGCCAAAGCCGGACTCACTATTGATGATATTGATCTGTTTGAAGTCAATGAAGCTTTCGCTGCTGTGGTGATGCGCTTTATTAATGAAATGAAAGTTGATCCTGCCAAAGTCAATGTCAATGGTGGTGCCATTGCCATGGGACATCCACTCGGTGCGACCGGCGCCATGATTCTAGGCACTTTACTGGATGAACTGGAATGTCAAGGTAAGAAACGTGGACTGGCTACCCTGTGTGTGGGTGGTGGTATGGGCATCGCAACCATTATTGAGTTGGTATAAGGAGATCAGCATGAGCGCAATTCAATATCAAAAAACTGAAGATCACATTGTCATTCTGACCTTTGATTCTCCGAACCAGTCCGCCAATACCATGAATGCCGACTTTCGTACGGCTCTGGAAGAAGCCGTTGCCCAGTTACAGGCTGATGAACAGATTGCCGGGATTATTTTCCGATCAGCAAAAAAAACATTTTTTGCTGGCGGTGATCTGGATGAGTTAATTCAGGCGACGCCTGAACATGCCACCGAATTCTTCAATATGATTGAAGATATGAAAGCCAAACTGCGTTATATCGAAACGCGTGGCATTCCAGTAGTGGCAGCTTTAAATGGTACAGCCTTAGGCGGTGGTTGGGAAATTGCTTTATGTGCCCATCATCGTATTGCGCTGAATGATGCCAAAACCAAGTTTGGTTTGCCTGAAGTCACTTTAGGCTTGCTGCCAGGCGGTGGTGGTATTGTCCGTATGGTTCGTCTACTAGGCCTGCAAAATGCCTTACCTTTGCTGACGGAAGGCAAACAGTTCGGTGTAGAGAAAGCCAAGTCTTTGGGACTGGTGCATGACACAGCCGACTCACTGGATGAGTTACTAGATAAATCTATAGCCTGGATTAAACAACATCCGCAATCTCAACAGCCTTTCGATGTAAAAGGCTACAAAATTCCGGGAGGCTCTCCTTCTTCGCCTGCCGTTGCACAGATGCTGGCCATTGCTCCTGCGATGTTGCGTGATAAAACCAAGGGTTGTTATCCAGCACCAGAATCTATTCTCTCCGCTGCGGTTGAAGGTGCTCAGGTTGATGTCGATACTGCGCTAAGAATTGAGTCGCGTTATTTCACCTATCTCGCTACCGGCCAGATTTCCAAGAACATGATCGGTACATTCTGGCATGGCATGAATGCCATCAAGTCGGGTGCCAGCCGTCCTAAAGACTTTACGCTATGGAAAGCCACTAAAGTAGGTATTTTGGGTGCAGGCATGATGGGTGCTGGTATTGCCTATGTCACTGCCAGTAAAGGCATTCAGGTGGTGCTGAAGGATATTTCGGTCGAAACTGCGGAAAAAGGCAAAGCGTATAGCCAGAAATTACTGGATAAAAAAGTGGCTCAAGGCCGCTTAACAGCCGAAAAACGTGACCAGATTTTAGCTCTGATCCATGCTACTGCGAACATGGCAGATTTAGCAGGTTGTGACCTGATTATTGAAGCAGTATTTGAAAATCAGGAACTCAAAGCCAAAGTTACTCAGGAAGCAGAGCAATATTTATCAGCCAACGGTGTAATGGCATCCAATACCTCAACTCTACCCATCAGTGACCTAGCTCAAGCCTCTCAGAATCAGGCAAATTTTATCGGTCTGCATTTCTTTAGCCCAGTCGACAAAATGCAACTGGTCGAGATCATTAAGGGGAAAAATACTTCAGCAGAAACACTGGCCAAGGCATTTGACTATGTGCAGCAAATTGGCAAGCTACCGATTGTAGTGAATGACAGCCGTGGCTTCTTTACTAGCCGTGTCTTTGGCACCTTTGTACAGGAAGGATTACGTTTGCTTGCCGAAGGTGTGCATCCAGCTCGTATTGAAATGGCTGCACTGAAAGCCGGTATGCCAGTCGGACCACTTGCTATTCAGGATGAAGTCTCTCTGACGCTTTCTGAGCATGTAGCTGCAGAAAGCCGTAAGGCTCTGGCTACACAAGGCAAAGAACGTCCAAGCACCGATGCGGATGCCGTGATTCAAACCATGATTCATGAGTTTAACCGTAAAGGCAAAGCTGCTGGTGCAGGTTTTTATGATTATCCTGAAGGAGGCAAAAAGCAGCTGTGGTCTGGCCTAGAGCATTGGTATAAAGAAGTGGATATTTCTGAACAGGAAATGATAGACCGCTTCCTGTTTGTTCAAGCCCTCGATACTGTGCGCTGTCTGGAAGAAGGTGTGCTGGAGTCAGTGGTCGATGCGAATATCGGGTCAATCTTTGGAATTGGTTTTGCCGCCTGGACGGGAGGTGCTGTGCAGTTCTTGAACCAGTATGGTTTAACCAAAGCCTTGAATCGTGCTGAAATCTTGGAACGTAAATATGGCGAACGTTTCAAAGCGCCACAGTTACTCAAACAGAAAGTTGCTGAAGGTCAGCGTTTTTAAAACCTGAGTCTAAAAAGAGGAGCTTAGCTCACTGCTGTCCCATAGTTTGCTTTAAATAAAAAAACCTGAGTCCTAACAGTTAAAATATGAGTGCAAACAAACACTTTAACGACCAGGATTCAGGTTTTGTCACATCAGAATACCGTATTTCAT
>NZ_VPBW01000025.1:0-44621 GCF_013418535.1 Acinetobacter sp. YH12137
AAATCAATAAATTCACTAAAATGGCTAAGTGAAGGTAAAGAATGTTGAAGGGTGCAATCTAAATTTTCAGATAAAGTCATAAAAAAATGAGCGTATTTACATACACTCATTTTTACTACATTTTACTAATATTTGCTTAACTGACTGGCATTAACCTTCGGGTGGCTTTTTTATTTCCTAAAATTATTCATATTTATATCGCTAGAAAAGATCAGATTATCTGGTGGTTACTTGTCCTAAATATGGAGAAATCATCAATAAAACATGATCTTTCATGCGCTCTTTACAAAATAAATCATGAGGGTTTCAAGATTTAACATCTTGTTATGAATCGCTCCTTAAAATCAGGTTAATCTTAAGTCAAAGCACGAAGGAAGGCCAAGATCATGAAAAAGTTAATGAGCGTAATGGCTGTTGCAACTATCTCCACTTTTATGTTGGCAGGCTGTGAAAATATGTCTGCTAAAGATCAGCGTATTGGCGCAGCTGCGCTCGGTGGTGCAGTGGGTGGTGGTGTAGGTAACAGAGTAGGTGGTGGTGTTGGTGCAGCAGTTGGCGGTGGTGCCGGTGCAGCAGTCGGTAGTAAAGCTCAAGGTGGTTCAAACCGTAATGCGACCTATAGTGGTGTCGGTGGTGCTGTAGGTTCTGCAGTGGGTAAAAGCATCTTTGGCGGTACAGGTGGGGCTGCAATTGGTGGTGCCATCGGTGGTGGTGCTGGTGCAGCGATCGAACAGAATAACCGTCGTCGTTAATCGACAGAACTATCTTCCAGATCGATTTAAAAGCGCCTCCATGGCGCTTTTAGTTTATTCATATTTTGTTATTTAGCCTCTCGAGGCTTGCCTTTGCTCTGTTTAAGGCGGATATAAACGGTTTTTTGTACCTCAGCGATACGCACACCGGAATCATCATAAATATTAAGCTGATACTGGCGATAAACCGGACTATGGTTAGCTGCCAGTTCTTTTACTGTTTGTACTTCCTGCTTGGAAATCCGGATGTCAGCATAGACCGTTCCGCGTCCTGGTGCCAGAAACTGAATGGTAGAGCTTTTATCCCAGACAATATATTTTGGACCCAGATGGTGCATTAGTAACAACATATAAAAAGGGTCGACCATGGAATACAGGCTGCCACCAAAATGTACTCCCACAATATTCTGATTCTTGCGAGTCAGTGGCATTTTCACGCGAACGTGATAATTGGCAAAGTCCATTTCATCAATGACAATGCCTGCTCCACGATAGGGGGCATAGCGATTCAGGATAAATTTGGATAATAAAGGCAGTTGCTGAATTTTTCGTAATAGGCTCATGCGGATATTCTTTTTTCTGGTCTTGTATGCATACTAGAACAACAAAAATAAGCTGGCATTGATAAATCGTGCCTATTTCAACAATAAAAGAGTCAATCAGCGAATAAGGATACATCTATGCAAAGACATAGCCAGTGGGTAGATACCAGCGATCATCAACGTCTCTATGTGAAAACCTGGGGCGAGCCTGAACAACCAGCTTTAGTGCTGGTTCATGGTTATCCTGACCATCAGGATGTTTGGGAAGCGGTGATTTCTCACCTTGTTCAGGATTATTTTGTGGTGACCTATGATGTGCGCGGAGCAGGAGACTCCAGCGTTCCCAAGAAAATTCGGGATTATCGTCTGGAACGTCTGTGTGCAGATTTAGAGCAAGTGGTCGATCAGGTCTTGCCGGGACGAACTTTCCACCTCGCGGCTCATGACTGGGGGTCAATCCAGGCTTGGGAAGCGGTCACCGAACCTAAATTTAAAGGCCGGATTTTGTCTTTCAGCACCATGTCAGGTCCATGTCTGGATCATGCGGCTTTCTGGATGCGTGAACAGTTTAAACAGCATAAGGCCAAGTTTTTTAAACAGATGACCAAGTCTTGGTATATCGCGGTATTCCAGCTGCCTTTTATAGCGCCTACTGCATGGAATTTTTTTAATGCAGAACGTTGGGGCAAAATGATCAGCCAGCTGGAACAGCAAGATAATCTGCCGCTAAACCAGAATATTGTCAAAGATGGAAAATATGGCGTCAATCTGTATCGGGCGAACTTTTTGCCGCGTTTATCTCGACCTAGACAGCGTTTTGCGGTCTGTCCGGTACAGGCAATTGTGCTCAAAAAAGACCAGTTTGTTGGCCCGGATCTGATTGATGAAATGCCAAAATGGGTGGAAGATTTTTCCAGGGTAGAATTAAATGCCAATCACTGGGCGATTTTGAGTCAGCCGGAACAGGTGGCTCATCTAATCCATAATTTTATTCAGCAAAAATTAACAGCAACTACTTAATATGGAGATTGGGAACGTGACTCGGCAGGGATAAGTGGAAGAATTTTTATCCGGATTTTCTGATAAAATAGCCGTTTTCTCTCATTCCCAATTCATTATGTTCGCAATTCTTGCTGCTATTGGAGTCATGTTTGGACTCTCATTGGCACGTGTACCTGTGGTTTTTGCCCTGGTCATTGGTGCTGTTACGGGTGGTTTGTTGGCAGGTCTTGGCCTCCAGGGAACTTTAGACGCATTTAACAATGGTCTGGGCGGCGGCGCTAAAATTGCCTTGGCTTATGGCATCTTGGGTGCCTTTGCTTTGGCCTTGGCACGTTCCGGTTTGCCTGACTTGCTGGCCTATAAAATGATCACCACCTTAAAAGGTGAGGCATCAGAAAAGGCACAGAACAAGGTTAAATATCTGATCTTCTGTACAGTGGCATTGGCTGCCGTTTTCTCACAAAACGTGATTCCGGTACACATTGCCTTTATTCCGGTTCTGATTCCACCATTATTGCTGGTATTTAACCATCTGAAGCTGGATCGCCGTTTGGTGGCCTGTCTGCTGACCTTTGGTCTGGTGGGAACATATATGCTGGTTCCAGTCGGTTTTGGTGCCATCTTCCTGAATGATATTCTGGGCCATAACATCAATACCTTTGGTAAACCTTATGGCTTTGAGATTACTTATGACCAGATTCCCGCTGCGATGGCGATTCCGGTCTCAGGTATGTTCGTGGGTTTGCTGGTGGCCATGTTTATCAGCTACCGTAAGCCGCGTCTCTATAAAGATATCCATGTGGAACAGCAGCAAAGTATCTCTGCTGAACTGGGTGTAGAACAAAAATCAGCGAAACCGCAAATTGCCAAACTGACCATCTGGATGGCAGCGATCGCGGTGATTGCAACTCTTGTGGTACAGCTCTATTCAGATTCCATGATTCTTGCCGGTCTGGTCGGTGTCGCAATCTTGAGTTGTGCCGGAATCTTTAAATGGAAAGAAGCAGATGATGTGATCATCACCGGTATGCGTATGATGGCCCTGGTTGGCTTTATCATGATTGCCGCGCAAGGTTTTGCTGCCGTGATTGAGGCAACAGGACAGGTTCCTGCGCTGGTTGAAGCGTCGGTTGACTGGATTGGTAATAGCCAGGCACTTGCCGCCTTTTTAATGTTGTTGATTGGTCTGCTGATTACTCTGGGTATCGGTTCATCATTCTCTACCATTCCGATTCTGGCGATTATTTATGTACCGCTCTGTATTCAATTTGGTTTTAGTCCTGCAGCAACTATTGCGATCATTGGGACTGCGGCTGCTTTGGGCGATGCCGGTTCTCCAGCATCAGATTCAACTCTAGGTCCAACATCCGGTCTGAATATGGATGGTCAGCATGACCATATGAAGGACAGTGTGGTTCCAACCTTCATTCATTTTAATATTCCGCTTATCATTTTTGGCTGGATTGCAGCCATGGTTCTGTAAGTTCATTTTAATCTGCTCTGATATAAATCGGAGCAGATTTGCCTAGATTTAAAATAAATTATAAGATGTATTTAAAATATATATTTAAATAAAAAATTAATATAAACCTGATTATTTTACTCTGAATATTATTATTTTAATCTGATTAAATTACTGGGTATTCAAAACCAACCAATATAGTCAATTTAAAATAAATATTTAATAATTACATATACTTAAATAATAAATAAAATTTAGTTTTATAATATCTATTGCATAATAATTTAAGCCATGTTTATTATTAATTAAGAAATATTTTTCTTAATAATTATTCTTCCCTTGGGGGTATTTTAAAATGTTAAAGCAAGTAGCTCTAATTGCATTAATGGGTCTTTCAGCATCTGCGATGGCAGGGCAATGGCAAGTGAAAGTGGGGGCTTCTGTATTAGCGCCTACTCAGGAAACTGACCTGATTCCTGGTGTAGTTGAAGATGCTAAAGCAAGTAGCGAACTCAATTTTACTCCTTCAGTCGAATATTTCTTCAATGACAATATTTCAGCCGAATTATTATTGGCTACCCCATTTAAACATGATGTTGAGATGGCGGGTGATGTGAAAATTGCATCATTAAAACATCTACCACCAACGATTACAGCCAAATATAATTTTAAAAATTCAAGCCGCTTTACTCCATATATCGGTGTAGGTGCTACAGTATTCATTCCATGGGATGAAGAATTTAGCCAAACGGCAAAAGACGCATTAGGTGTAGCAAAGCTTGATGCAGATGTTGCTTATGGGGTAGCTGGCCAAGTCGGCTTTAACTTCCAGCCAGCGGATGCAAAAAACTGGGGTGTCTTTGTTGATGCACGTTATGCAGACTTAGATACAGATCTGGAAGCAAAGACTGCTGATGGGACAAAAATTAATTTAGGTGAATTTGGAATCGATCCTTGGGTTTATACGATCGGTTATAGCTATAAATTCTAAGCTCCAATTTTTTGGTTCACTTTTTCCAAAAGCCTCATCCTGAATGGGGCTTTTTTTCAAAATAACAACGATTTATAACGTATTGAAATTGAGCAGATTGGCAATACTCAAATATATTAAAACGAATAAAGTAAATATTAATTGAATACGACTTAATAATAAGGAAGATCAAAGCATGAGTTTTTTGTCGAAGAGTCTTTTGATCTTCAGCACGCTGTTTATTTCACAGAGTTATGCTGCCAGTTTTAATTGTCAGAAAGCGACAACCGCGACTGAGAAAACAATTTGTGAACATCGTTTGCTGAATGACGCTGATGTCAAAATGAGTACCAGCTATAACATCTTGCGCCGTATGGTGCCGATGGGAACACGTTCGGTGATTCAACGCGATCAGGTGAAATGGCTACAATTTCGTGACCGCTGTCAGGAATCTGTATCCTGCTTGAGTCAGGTCTATAATATGCGTCAGCAGCAGCTGGATCTGCATTTTGATCGTATCTATAAGATGGGACCTTATTAAGTCTTATCCATCCCATCAATTAAACTGATAAAAATGAAAGCCATAAAAATATTTTTTGCGAAAAAATTATTTTAAGGCTATTGAAAATTATTGAACTCACTCCATTCATATAGGCAACAGTTAACATCTGTATCTAAAATAATAGGAGTGATTCATGAGCGATTTAAGCGTACAAAAACACAGTTTCCAGGCTGAGGTAGCGCAGTTACTGCACCTTGTGACCCATTCGCTTTATTCAAATCCTGAAATTTTCCTGCGTGAATTAATTTCTAATGCTTCAGATGCGTGTGACAAATTACGTTTTGAAGGGATCAACCATCCTGAATATTATGAAAATGATCCTGACCTCCGCGTACGTGTCAGCCTCGATCCAGAAAATAAAACTATTACCATTTCAGATAACGGGATCGGTTTAAGCCAGCAAGAAGCCATTGAAAATTTGGGGACAATTGCCAAATCGGGTACCAAAGACTTTATGTCAAAACTGACGGGTGATCAGAAAGCTGATGCTCAGCTGATTGGCCAGTTTGGTGTCGGCTTCTACTCAGGCTTTATTGTGGCTGACAAGATTACCGTAGAATCACGCCGTGCCGGTACGGATGCCTCAGAAGGGGTGCGCTGGATCAGTGGCGGTACCGGTGAATTCGAAGTTGAACAGATCACCAAAGAAGGCCGTGGTACCGATATTATTCTGCATCTGCGTGAAGATGCGTTGGATTATCTGCAAAGCTATAAAGTCAAACAGATCATCAATAAATACTCAGATCACATTAGCCTGCCAATCCAGATGCAAAAAGAAGTCTGGCAGGAAGAAGAAGCTGCTGAAGGTGAAACACCAAAAGGCGGTCAATATGTGAAGACCGATGAGTGGGAAGCGATTAACTCGGCCAGCGCATTGTGGACTCGGAATAAATCTGAGATTACTGAAGAGCAATATACCGAATTCTATAAAAACCTGACTCATGATTTTGCTGCACCATTGGCTTGGGCGCATAACCGTGTTGAAGGTAGTACTGAATACACCCAACTGCTTTATATCCCAAGCAAGGCACCACAGGATATTTTTACCCGTGAAGCCAAAGCTGGCATCAAGCTGTATGTGAAACGTGTGTTCATTATGGATGATGCGGATAACCTGATTCCAAACTATCTGCGCTTTGTACAGGGCGTGGTAGACAGTGCCGATCTGCCATTGAACGTGAGCCGTGAATTGCTGCAGGAAAGCCGTGATGTGAAAACCATCCGTGAAGGCAATACCCGCCGTATTCTGATCACTTTGGATAATCTGGCAAAATCTGAAGATGAAAAAGATCAGGAAAACTTCAAAACTTTCTACCGCGAATTTGGTGCGGTGCTGAAAGAAGGTTTAGGTGAAGATTTCGGTAACCGCGAACGTATCTTGAAACTGCTGCGCTATGCAACTTCAACCAATGATGAAGTAAGCACTTCATTGGCGGACTATAAAGCACGCATGAAGGAAGGCCAGAAAGCGATTTACTACATTACCGCTGAAAGCCTGAATGCTGCGAAAAACTCACCGCAACTGGAAGTATTCAAGAAAAAAGGCATTGAAGTATTGCTGATGTCAGAACGCGTCGATGAATGGGCAATGAACTTCGTGCATGAGTTTGATGGTACCCCATTGCAAAACGTATCTAAGGGTGCAGTCGACCTAGGTGATCTGCAAGATGCAGAAGAGAAAAAAGCACTGGAAGCTGCTGCTGAACAGTTCAAACCTGTGGTTGAAAAGCTGACAGATTCTTTGAAAGACAAAACCAAAGAAGTACGTGTAACGACTCGTCTGGTTGATTCACCAGCCTGTCTGGTCACAGGGGAAGGGGAGCTTTCTCCACAACTGATCCGTATGCTGAAAGATGCAGGTCAGCCTGTACCGGATGTGAAGCCGATTCTGGAGATTAACCCGGAACATCCATTGGTGAAAAAACTGGAAGGTTCTGCCCAGTTTGATGATCTGGCCAATGTGATCTTTGATCAGGCAATGATTGCAGAAGGTGGTCTACCAGAAAATCCGGCTGAGTATGTAAAACGTATTAACAGTCTATTGTTGGGTTAATTTTTATATTTCAAAAATCCCTCTACGGAGGGATTTTTTATGTTCTGAATTTAGCGCTTAAAACTTGGATTCCCCTTTAATGATTTAAAAAAGCGATAGCCAGAATAAAAAAATACCTTTAAGTTTTAAATCTGAAAAATAGATAATATTTTATATATTAATTTATAATGGCGATTATTAAGTTTAGAGAATTCTCCCATGAAAAAATCACTGATGATGAGTCTGAGTACAGTCATTCTGATGTCAATGAGCACAGCCACAATGGCCGATACTGAGTCCAAAAAAGTGACTCGTAGCGATCGTATTAGTTTTCAGGCACCCATGAAAAAAGAAGCGCCAAAAGTAAAACGAATGCAGCGTACCGACCGCGCGGTATGGAATATGCCACAGATGGAACAGCCTTCTTTGCAGCAAAAACGTATGATTCGTAGTGATCGAATTGCCTTTACAACGGTTGAGCACCGCCAATAAAAACTTATTGGATTCAGACATTAAAAAGCCCATATTTTATGGGCTTTTATAGTTTCGGATTTGTTCAAATTTAGAAAATGGCCTCAAGACGTACCATCGCACCCAGATAATGGCTTCGGTCCAGTCGGTCATCATTCAGATAGTTCAGGTCGCCTTGCACAAAGAACCATTCACGTAAGAAAGGCTGTCTCCAGGACACATAAGGTCCCCAGCGATTTAAGCGTAAATCTTTATCATCCAGATAGCCGCCCGTATAGATACCATAGTTAAAGCGGTTGCCTTGGAAAAATTGATGCTGTCTGAAGGTATAGTTGTCCCAGGTCAAATCGTCTTCTTGCTCATCTGCATAGGTCAGATTTAACTGATTGGAAAAAAAGGCCTCATTGGGACGGGCATGAATCAGTTCCAGGTTAGTTCGCAAATAGTTTTCGCTCTGCAATCCATAGCGATAAATCTGTTCAGCATGAAAAGAGAAATCATTCTGCATCGCCCAGTCTTTACTGATTTTGGCTCGTACATAGATATCATCCCCAGAACGTACCCCCAGATCCAGATCGCTGTCGAAAGGTAGGCCATTTGAAAATTCTGACCAGCGGAGTGCAAGTGAGCTGTTGTTTTCGCGGGTACGGCGAATATCCAGATTTTTATCCCGGGAATTGCCAGGATTTTCATTGGTAATTGCGACATTGCTATCCAGTTCGTTATCCAGGCTGTCATCACCAAAGACCAGACTTAACTTTTGTTCCAAGGTTGGAAGCTTGATTTTTCCTCGAATCCTCGGCTTGATTTCATAGTTTTCATATTTGTCCCAGCTATTATCCAGGATGATTCGCAAAGTCGCAGTTGCTGGCTCATCCGGGTTGGTCTGGCCAAACCAGTTATCAATCTTATGTGCGGTGCGGTCTGCCCATTCACGGATTCTTTTCTGCTTTTTGTCAGCCCAAGATTTATCTTCTGTTTCTTCGGTGGTGGGCACCATCGCTTCGTCTGACTGTTCAGGTAAAATCGTAGGCGTGGCATCGATCAAGCGTGGAATCTGATCTAAAATACCTGTACCTGTACCTGTACCTGTACCTGTACCTGTACCTATAGGCTGTTCTGTTTCTGCAGGAGATGCTTCTGCCCAAACTGGGCTACTACTTAATCCCACGCCAAGTGATAGCAATAAGATTCGAGTAATTTGGTTTATTCGCATGAGTTGATTCTTGCTCTTATCGTATTTTATTTACTGCGCTAGTTTTCTAAAAAATAAGGAAAAAAAGCAAGGATAAACTACATAACTACATCAATTATTTAATGATTTGTGCCTGAATTGCCATATAAAGATCTAAAACCCGTACCGGCTGTGACAATCCTAAAACAATTTGATGAATTTTTTGCCAATTCAAATCCTTATCACGTTTGAGCATTAAATAAGGATAAGCGATTTCCTGATTGGACAATGCCAGGCGACGTTCTCCATGAATCACCCGAATTTTCTGATGTTCCTGTAGCAATAAAATTGGAGTAGAAAAATCAGCGGGCGCTTCCTCAAAATTGATAAATTTCTTTTGATGAATACACCGAGCCGGAATATAGGCATAGCTTTCCTCAGGCATCCAGACCGTTTCGGCTTGTTGCAGATATATTTCACTGAAAAGATCTATCTGATCAAGACAGGCACCTAAAGCTGCCCATGATATGGATTTTATCTCTATACAACGCCGTCCACGTTGCGTGCCCCAGTGCTGGATACAGGAATTGGCCTGCAAGAGGCTCGGTGCGCCTAAGAGCATCAGATATTTCAGACCTTGCCCTTGCTGATCGGTCTGCATGGAGAGATAAACAGGACGTGCCTGCCAGTGCTCTTCCTCGGCATAATATAGCGCTATTTCCAGATCGGCCGGTTGGGAGACAGTCGGTTGTAATTCTAGGGCACAGAGACGCCGTATAGTCGCTCCAGCATGTTCTAAGGGATGCAGCAGGGCAGAGAATTTACCTAGCTGTATAGATTCAGGAAAATTAATATTTTCATCTATTATCAAAATAGAGGATGAACTATCCGTGTTGTCTATTTCTATAGACAGCTCAGCTGTTTTAGCTTCTTCTGTTTCGCTAGTTGCTCTGTCTAAATCAGGTTTAATTGTTTTAGACAATTGAGGTGCAGTGATCTTGGTCTGGATCTGCAAACTGCCCTGATGATAACGCGCGATTTCCAGGGTAAGCGTATCGAATTCGGCATCCTGAACAGATAAAGCCGGAATATCCAGTTGGGGATCGAGAGGAAAATATGCGCCTTGTTGCTGTTGCTGTAAAAGCCAGTGATGGCAATTTGCTAATTCATCCCATTCACTATGTAAAAAATCAGATTGCTCTACAGGACCCAGCCAGATTTGCCAGCCTTGTTGTGGCTGATGCAAAAAGGCCCAGCCTGTTTCTCTATGCGCAGTCAGTGCCTGTTGCAACTGGACAGTATCCTTGAAATAACCGCGATAACGGTGATGAAACTGGGTGCTTGCTGCAAACTGATGCGCTGCCATCTCCGGCTGAACACGGGATTTAAAACTTAAAATCTGATTTTTAAAAACAGGTTCATCACAGAGATGAAAAATATCCTGGAGTCTTTTTTTGGTTCGGGCGGCTTCATATAAACTGAGGGATTTATGTTCTAATTGCTGCCCCAATTCATTTAATTCTTTAATTAATTTTGCTTTTTCTAAAGCATTCATTTTAGCTCTCTAGATATATTTGAGTGCTTTATCCAGTGACTTGGCCATGATCATATTGACTGCAAGTTCTACCAGTTTATATTCGGTAGAGTTGGGATCTGGATAACGCTCAGCCATTTCAATCAAAAAATCCACAGAAATTGCCTGCGGAGAAATTTTTCCCTGTATTAATGCTTGAAGCTGGTTCATAACAAGAAAGTCTGAAATCCATAAAAGATCAGGTTCTGATTATAAGCATCTGATTGAAAAAATACTTGATTATTTTGAGTATTTTTTAAGCGAATTTGGTAGTTGTTTTTGAATAAAAAGTGAACGAAATCAAAATAAAATAAAAAATAATGAGGTTTTTAATGCTCTTTAAATAGAAGAACAAGTTAAATTTTCGAAGCCCTGAAATAAAAACAGGCTGAATAATTCAGCCTGCTGGGAGATTTTGCTTAAAGACTTAAGCCGCTTTTTCAGTTTCTGCAGTTGCAGTATCTGTAGCTACAGTTTTAACTGGAGCTTTGCTCACAGGGAAATCTGGAAGATAAACCACTTGAGCCATTTGTGCTGAAGCTTGTAGAGAAAAAGCCATCACAGTTGCTGCGCATAAAAATTTAACAGTTTTCATAACATGACCTTTTGATATCTGGATGTTCAAGAGCTTGAACAAGGAAAAAATTAGTCTTAAATCACGTGAAAAATAATATCAAATGGCAATTAATAAAAAATGATCAAATCGGCAAGAAAAGCAACTAAATTTAGATAAAATACTCTATAAAACAATATATTAGAATATTTGCTCTAGATGGTTTTGGATTGTTTTTTATACATTTTTTAGATGTTTTAGAAGCTTTTAAGCAAACATTTATTTGTTGATTATTTAAAACTAGAGATCCAGATTTAAATTTTTTTTAAAGCAGTAAGGGCAGATCAGTATTTGTTCATTCCCTGTAAGTTTTTGCTATTACTTGTTTGCTAGGAGCTGTAGAGAAATTTAAATCGACTAAGATGAATGCTTCTATCTTCACAGAGTGAGTGTTGAATCATGGCAATTGCAAAAGTGGTAGAAGTCAATTCAAGCAGTAGTAAAAGCTTTGAGGATGCAATTCAAAGTGGCATCGCAAAAGTCACAGAGACGATCAAAAATGTTCAAGGTGCCTGGATCAATGAACAGAAAGTCGTGATTAATGACAATAAAATTACCGAATATCGTGTCAATCTAAAGATCAGTTTTCTGGTTGAATAATTCACATCATTCATAAAAAATCCCCATCTTAAATGGGGATTTTTTGATTTAGTTTTTACTCAGGCTTTGCCGGAACATCACAAGCATCTGTAGAACACTGATCAGCTGCTGGCTGTTGTTGTGGTTCCTCTAAAGCTTTTTCAAGAACTTGCAAGAAAACTTCCTTCGGCTGAGCACCCGCCAAAGCAATGCGTTGATCAAATACAAAGAACGGAACACCAGTAACTTTGAGCTGGTCACGCGCCACTTCCTGGTCAAATTTAACAAAGTCCGCAAATTCATCCGAGTCGAGTAAATCGTCCACTTCAACCGGGTTCAGGCCAATACGCGCTGCAACATCTTCCAGCGTTTCACGTTCACCAATCGGCAGGCCTTGCGTCATATAGCTATAGAAAAAAGCTTCCTGAGCTTCATTGCCCAAGCCTTTACTTTGTGCCAGGTGAATGATGCGATGCGCATTCAAGGTATTGCCAGAGTTGGCACCTTCCCAGTTAAATTCAATGCCTTCCTGTTTGGCCATGGCTGCGATATTGCGCTGCATGTCTTCAACTTCTGCCACTGAACGGCCATATTTTTGTGCCAAACGCTCAGAGTTGGAAACTTCCTGACGGACTGGCGCTTCAGGATCTAGCTGAAAACTATGCCAATGGACTTCAAGTTCAATTCCGCTTTCCTTTGCAGCAGCTTCCAGCCGTTTTTTACCAATATAGCAAAAAGGGCAGACCACATCTGACCAAATATCTACGCGCATGTCATGTCTCTAATCTTTGTCTTGTTAGAAGTATGAGGGTGAAGAACTGGAATTTAAAGCCCTGCATCCAGACTAAGTGCAGTTTTTTAATCATTCAAAATATTTAAGAAGTTAAGCTGATCAGATTCTTATGGATAGATTTGTCTTTGTTTATTTATTATTTTTCCCATAAAAAAACGCCCCGTGGGGCGTTTTCTGAAGCGGTCAATTAAGCAGTTTTGACTGCAGCTTCTACTGCAAGCATATGACCATTTTCTTCAAAGTTAGAGTGCCAAGACAATGCTTCACGAAGCAGGTGAGGTGTATGGCCACCTTTTGCACATGCACGGTCGAAGTAGTCATTCAATGCATCTCGGTACATTGGGTGTGCACAGTTGTCGATGATCGCACGAGCACGTTCACGTGGCGCCAGACCACGAAGATCTGCCAGACCTTGTTCAGTCACAAGGATATCAACATCGTGTTCTGCATGGTCGATATGTGAAGCAAACGGCACTACAGAAGAGATATCGCCACCTTTCGCGATTGATTTGGTTACGAAGATCGCCAAGTGAGCATTACGCGCGAAGTCACCTGAACCACCAATACCGTTCATCATTTTGGTACCACATACGTGAGTTGAGTTCACGTTACCGTAAATATCAAACTCAAGTGCAGTGTTTATGCCGATAATACCTAAACGGCGTACCAGTTCAGGATGGTTTGAAATTTCCTGTGGACGTAATACCAGTTTGTCTTTGTAGTGCTCAAGGTTGTTAAATACTTTTTCGCCATATTTAGCAGAAAGTGTAATAGAAGAACCTGAAGCAAACTTCATTTTACCGGCATCGATCAATTCAAACGTACAGTCTTGTAGTACTTCTGAGTACATGATCAAGTCTTCGAAGTTTGAATCTTTCAGACCCGTCAATACGGCGTTTGCAATGGAACCGATCCCTGCTTGAAGAGGTCCGAGGTTTTTCGGTAAACGCTCTTCAGCTACTTCTTTTTCAAAGAAAGCGATCAAATGGTTAGCAATGCTTTGAGTCTCATCATCTGGTGCAGTTACAGTAGATGGAGAGTCGTGCAATTCGCTGTTAAATACAATACCAACAATTTTAGATGGATCGATATTGATCGCATGCGTACCAATACGCTCATCAACTTGAGTCAATGGAATCGCTTGACGCGTTGGACGATACGTCGGGATGTAGATATCGTGCAAGCCTTCAAACGCTGGGCTTAAATTCGTGTTGATTTCAACAATCACTTTCTCGGCAAAAATTGCAAAACTTGCAGAGTTACCTACAGAAGTTGTTGGAATGATGCCGCCATCTTCAGTGATCGCAACCGCTTCAATTACCGCCACATCAGGTTTTTTCAACTGCTGGTTACGCATCTGCTCAACTGTTTCAGACAAATGCTGATCGATGAACATCACTTCGCCTTTGTTGATCGCTTTACGTAAAGTGCTATCGACCTGGAATGGTAAACGACGTGCCAATACGCCTGCTTCAGTCAGTTGTTTGTCTAGATCGTTCCCTAGTGATGCACCTGTGATCAACGTGATTTTCAGTGGATTTGCTTTTGCGCGTTGTACCAAAGCTAAAGGAACCGCCTTCGCTTCACCAGCGCGAGTAAAGCCACTCATACCCACAGTCATACCATCTTCGATGAATTCAGCAGCTTGTTCAGGGCTGATGACTTTGTTGTGTAGGGAGGCTAAACGGATACGATCTAAAGACATTTCAACTCTCATAAATTCTTAAATAATGATACGGATTGTACCGATCAAAAAATGTATTTTGCATAGGTGTTAGGCTAAGGTCTAATTTTTTAGCTAAATGTAGGTATAATGAAAAATGATGTTTTTTAAATGATTGAATTATTGAAAATTAAAATGAATTGTATAGAAATACTAAAAAGTCGTTTGTTGCTTTTATGATCACTTACTAGAAGTGATCAGTGAGCGTTTGACGAATTTTATCTAAGGTGGTTGGGGCAGCGGGTGCCTCGGAATCTGCTGTTTTCAGGGGTAAGGCGATAATGGCTTCCAGACCGCCTTCAGGCCGATTCTGGATATGCAGCTCACCTGAGTGAATATCAACAATACGCTTGACAATTGCCAGACCCAGACCACTGCCTTGTACGGTACGCGCAGAATTTCCACGAACAAAGGGTTGCATCAGTGCTTCAATCTGGTCTTCTGGAATCCCTTCACCATGATCGGCCACACTGATCATCAGTTTATGGTCCTGCACATAGGCCGCCAGCTCGATCGGTTCCGCACCATAGCGTTTTGAGTTGTTGATCAGGTTACCAATCAGGCGTTTCAGCGACATGCTGCGTACCTCAACCAGCGGTATCTCTTGAGGTGTAAAGCGAATATCAAGTGGCTTAAACTGCTTGACCAGTTCCTGCAACAGTACATTGACATTGGTTTCTTGCAGCTCTTCATCGGAACCATCCCGCATATAGGAAATGAACTGGTTCAGAATGGCATCCATATCCTCGACGTCATAAATCAGGCCTTCCTTGAGAAAGTCTTCATCCGGCATCATTTCTGCGCTAAGACGGATACGGGTCAACGGTGTACGCAGGTCATGTGAAATCCCCGCGAGCATGATTCGACGATCACGCTCGGTTTGATCCAAGGTATAAATCATCTGGTTAAAGGCATGATTCACCTGACGGATTTCCAGCGGACCATGATTGGTATCCAGATAAGGAGCGGAACCATTTTTACTATAGCTGTTTGCTGCATTCTGCAAGCGGCGTAAAGGACGGTTTAGCTGACGCACCAGGGTCAGGATAATAATGCCAGCAATGAGTGGCGTACCCAACAGCCAGCCTAGAATCAGTTCAGGACTATAGTTGGCATAGGTTTTAAGAGGCTCACGTACCCAGTTGCCATTCATTTCTGGAGTTTGAATCCAGATGCGTGGACTTGGCTTGAACTGGAAATAAACGGTTGCCTGTTCGATTCTTAATTCTTTGGCCAGTTTGGTTTCAATCTGGTTAGTAAAGAATTCGGCAATGACCTTGTCTTTTACATTCGGATATTCAGCCGGATTGGTGACATATTCGATTCCGATCCGGTTTTTGAGCCAGGTATCAATATCGACTTCCTGTTCTTTATGATAAAGACGCAGGTCCGGATTATTGAGAATTTCCAGCTCCATAGCCAAATAACGTGCATGTTGCTGAATTTCAGGTAAATAAAGTGTGCGCCAGAAAAACCAGATTGACATGAACAGGCTGAAACAGACCACAAAGACCACCAGTACAGTGGTTCGCATTGCTGCAGAGCGCGGTTTGATTTTGTCCAGAAAGCGTTCCCAAGGGGTACGTTTTTTTTCTGAGTAGCTGACAAAATCGGTAAATTTTTGTGGGTCGATGGGGTCGAGTTTCACTGAGCAATCCTGTGCTATGACTTCAGCAAATTATTATGAGTTGATTAAAAGGCCTTATCACACCGGAGTCAAACCATCTGTAATTTAGATATAGGTTGAAACCTTCGGTTCGACCTACTTTTGTTTCGGCAAAAGTAGGCAAAACCATTTTCATTCGCAAAACTCGTCAAATTGCGGCAAGTAATCAATTTATCGCAGAAACATTAGAGATGAATACCTCCTGCCTCAAACAGTTGCGAATGAATTTGTCACGTAATTAAAAACTAAATTGATAGACGGACGAATATTTTACTTTCTTCTAATAAGAAAATTATTCAGCACCATCTGGAACAAACACATAACCGACACCCCAAACGGTTTGAATATAACGCGCACGGGCAGGGTTTTCTTCAATCAAACGACGTAAGCGTGATACCTGAACGTCAATTGAACGTTCCATCGCACCCCATTCACGGCCACGTGCCAGATTCATCAGTTTGTCACGCGTTAAAGGTTCACGTGGATGCTGAACCAGCGCTTTCAATACCGCAAATTCACCAGTGGTCAGGGTCACTACCTGGCCCTCACGAGTCAGAGTACGAGTGGACAGATCCAGTGACCATGGGCCGAACGACACCACTTCCATTTGCTGGCTAGGAGCGCCTGGCACTTCACGAACTTGACGACGCAAAACTGCACGGATACGTGCCAGCAATTCATTTGGATTAAATGGCTTAGGCAGGTAATCATCGGCACCGGCTTCCAGACCCGCAATACGATCCGAATCGCTACCACGTGCAGTGAGCATAATAATTGGAATATCAATATTCGACTGGCGTAGGCGACGACAGATGCTGAGGCCGTCTTCTACAGGCAGCATAAAATCGAGCACAATCAGAGAAAACAGTTCCCGCTGTAATAGTCGATCCATCTGGGTAGCATCATGCGCAGTTTTAACGACGAAGCCTTTATCTTCAAGGAAACGTTGTAACAGGGTACGCAGACGCACATCATCATCGACAACCAGGATGCGCTCGACCCGGTCGGTTTCGGTATGTACAGCATCGGGTTTTTCAGCAGGTACCACTAAACTCATGAGGTGCTCCTTTATTCTTTATTGTCGTCATAAACAAAAAATGAAATATGCTTTGAGTATACGATTCATTACTATTAATTGACTATGCTCTAAAGCATCAAATATTGCAGTTAAAATCAAGACATAGATACCAAATATATACATCTATATGCGAAAAAAATCGTCCCGGAACAAGAATAAAAAGCAAAGTTCATGCAAACTTTAGTGGAAAAACTGGAAAACGATCGTATACGGTTATCTGAAGCTTATATAAATTAATAAAAACAATGGTGGATTTTATAGACCTGGTCTTTATAATCATGCCATTTAGTACTTATCCTTGTGGGATCAAACACGATGACTGACTTAGTTCAGCAGTTGGCAAAAGAACTTGCCGTACGTCCAAATCAAGTAGAAGCTGCCATCAAACTGATTGATGAGGGTGCCAGCGTTCCTTTCATTGCACGTTACCGTAAAGAAGTAACGCAGGGCTTAGACGATACGCAACTACGCCAGCTCGATACACGTTTATCGTATTTGCGTGATTTGTATGAACGCCGTGAAAAGGTGATCGAATCACTAAAAGAACAAAATAAATTATCTGATGATTTATTGGCACGGGTGAATGCGGCAGAAACTAAAAATGCCCTAGAAGAAATTTACGCACCATACCGTCCAAAACGTACCAGCAAATCGTTTAAAGCCAAAGAAGCCGGTTTAGGTCCGATTGCAGAAAAAATCTTTACTGAAGCCGTGGATCCAGCAGAAGCTTTAGCGGGCTTTAGCCATGAAGATTATCCAGATCAGGAAAGCCAGCTCGATGCGATCAAGCACATCCTGATTGATGACTGGGCACAGAATATTGCGTTGACCACTGAACTTAAAGCAATGTTTGCTAAAACGGCTGTGCTGAAAAGTCTGGTCGCTAGCGAAGAGAAAAAAGAAGTTGGTAAAAAATTCCGTGATTACTTCGATTTCTCTGAAAATCTGAACAAGGTACCTTCGCATCGCTTATTGGCAATGCTACGTGGCCGTCAGGAAAATGTACTGGGCCTTAAAGTAGATGGCGAAGATGATGCACCATTGGCACGTATTGAAACTGAATACAACCTGGATACCATTCAGCCGCAATCTCGTCAGGATTTCTTAAAGCAAACTGCGAAACTGTTCTGGCTTGGTAAAGTTCGTCCAACGATCGAACATTCATTATTGACTGAAAAACGTCTGGCTGCTGAAGCTGAAGCAATGCAGGTCTTTGCTGAAAACCTGCGTCATCTACTGCTTTCTGCGCCTGCAGGCGCACGTACGACACTGGGCGTAGATCCTGGTATCCGTACTGGCGTAAAACTGGCAGTGGTGAATGAATCAGGTGATGTATTGGCACATAGCACCATTTACCCATTTGCACCGAAAGATGATAAAGAAGGTTCACTGGCTGAATTGGCACGTCTTTGCCGCGAATTCAATGTTGACCTGATTGCAATCGGTAATGGTACGGCAAGCCGTGAAACTGAAGCGTTGGTTGCTGAAATGATGGCTGCAAATAGCGACCTGAAATTGACTCGTGTTTCTGTTTCAGAAGCGGGTGCTTCTGTTTATTCAGCATCTGAACTGGCTTCTCAGGAATTGCCTGAACTGGATGTATCGATCCGTGGTGCAGTATCAATTGCACGCCGTCTGCAAGATCCATTAGCAGAACTGGTGAAAATCGATCCTAAGTCCATTGGTGTAGGTCAGTACCAGCATGATGTAAACCAGACCGGTCTGGCAAAAACTCTTGAAGCAGTCGTTGAAGACTGTGTGAACTCGGTCGGTGTGGATGTGAATACTGCATCTGCTGCGATTTTGGGTTATATCGCAGGTCTGAACAAATCAATCGCGCAGCAAATCGTGGACTTCCGTAAGGAAAATGGCCGTTTTGACAACCGTCAGGACCTGAAAAAAGTGCCACGTCTAGGTGAACGTACTTTTGAACAGGCAGCGGGTTTCTTGCGTATCCAGCAAGGTTCAGAACCACTAGATGCGTCTGCAGTTCACCCTGAGTCTTATCCACTGGTATCTAAAATTGTTGAAGCGAAAGCAACCACTGTAAAAGATATTATTGGTAATACTGAAATCATTCGTCAAGTGAATGCAGAAGAGTTTGTCGATGATAAATTCGGGCTGCCAACCGTTCAGGACGTTTTGGCTGAACTGGAAAAACCTGGCCGTGACCCGCGTCCAGAATTCCGTACCGCAAAATTCCGTGATGATATTACTGAAGTGGCTCAATTGACTGAAGGCATGCAACTGGAAGGTGTAGTGACCAACGTCACTAACTTCGGTGCTTTCGTGGATGTTGGTGTACATCAGGATGGTTTGGTACATATTTCTGAATTGGCGAATGAATTTGTGGCTGATCCGCATAAAGTGGTGAAACCAGGTCAAATCGTACAAGTTCGTGTACTGAACGTCGATGTTGAACGTAACCGTGTCAATCTGTCGATGCGTCCTGAAGGTTCCGAAGCGCCAGCGAAAGCACCACGTCAACCACGCCGTGACAATGAGCAACGCGGTGAGCGCAAGCCACAAGGTAAACGTCCACAGCATGCGCGTCCGCAAGGTGATCGCCCGCATGGCAAAAAACCTCAAGCGACTAAACCACAAGAAAATAAAATTGGTGGTTTAGGGGCATTGTTATTGCAAGCAGGGATTAAAGGTTCGAAATAATCTTTAGGCTCTAAACGAAAAACCTCCCTTTTGGGAGGTTTTTTTATTGAATCTTTATGAGTTCACGATTGGAACAATCCAGCTGGTAATAATCAATAAAATACCCAGATGTCCCAGTTTACGTGTCACATAAACCAGTTTAGACGGTGGTTGTTCTAGCTGTTTAGCATACTCTTCCATGGTGATGCCTTGTTTGCCTTTACTGGTATATAAAAACACACCCAAATCCAGACAGATCAGAATGGTGCCAATATCTGCCACCAGTTCCATCAGCTCAAATTGCTGGGTATACAGCGACATGCTAACGCTATAAATTAGATAAAGTCCAAAGGCTATACATGCATATTGCAGGATCACTAAAAATTTCTGCATAAATCTCAACAGTTCAAAAAATTAAGGCAATTATACAAACAATTCGTACAGGCTGTGCCCATTACAGGCTTTGCATCACATCGGCAAAATTCTGCTTCTCGACCAGTTCCAGAAATTCATCTCCCAGGCGCTGACTTTCAGCAATACATTGCTTCCAGAGCTGAATCCGCTGAGCTTGATCCAAACCTTTTAAAGTGAAGTCTTTACGATCCGGTAAACGACCCAAAGGCAAACTTTGCAAATATTCCTGAGAGGGTGAAATTAGCAAAGTTCGTGCCTGATTTTCCGGGCTTGCCGTGCGTTTAAACAGTTTATCGAACCAGCCGGGAGTAATGCTGTCAGTAAAATGCGGATACAGCACGATGCCTTTGCTCTGGAAAGGCAGGTCAATATGATAGTCAATCAGACCGCCATCGCGATAATAACCTTGCGGTGCATCCGGAATATTATTGACTGCTGCCATCACGCCCGGAATAGAGGCAGAAGCCATCAGCCAGGACAAAACACTTTGCTCAGTCAAGGCGTGATAATGTGTAGTAAATCCATCATCGGCAATTTTAAACTGTTCACCGGTATTCGGCTGGCTGATCACACGTTGCATAAAATGGCGACTATGTTTGCGCGCCACAGCGGTAGTTCCGACAATGCCGGCCACAGAGGCGAGTAGGGGGAGCGCCTTGTCACTTTGAAAAATATGCTGGGCTTTAATCGACAATACCGTCAGATGATAATCTGGATGATTCACCAGATCAGTTTCTTTGCCTTGTACCAGATCCAGCAGCATGCCACGACAAACGTCACTGACCTCCTTACGGGTCATTTTCTTGTGAAAGTACAGATGGGTATACAAGTCGGCAAGACGTTCAGTGCCTGCTTTGGCTCCCCATGCCGCGACACTGGCAAAACGCCAGCTACCAATGGATGAGCCGACTAGCGTTCTACGCTGAGGAGCTCGTGGGAAAAACTCGCCAAAAATGGCCTGATCCAGTCCCTGAATACCAATACCTTTGGGTCCACCTGCAGCACCCGGCACAATATCGACCTGTTCGGGTTGTAAACCTTCTTTCAGAATCAGCTCACGAGCCTGATGCCCAGCGCGGATTTTCAGAGCAGGCGCATGTTTTTGTAAAATCTGCATAAAGGTTCAACCCATATTTGACCAATGAGGACATATTTTAAGCATCTGGTCACAAAGCCCAATGGCAAGATATACCCTAAGGTGACTTTGCAGTCATAGGGAAGGAGAAAAATAAAAAAACCTGAACAATGTCAGGTCTTTTAAGAAGGTTATTTCAGTTATTTTGCAATCCGCCAGACTGCGAGTACGCTTGCCAGTACGATCAAAATCACTGACACAAACCATGGTGAAATGATCGCAATTGAAAGCAGGATAGCCATGATGCTGCCAAAAATCCAGCTACGCTTTTGCTGATGTTCCATTTGCAGGCGCATGCTTTGCAATTCATTGAGCTGCTTGGCATGCCAGGCGGACTGGTTTTTTAGACCGTTCAGGCTGTCGATCATCAGGGTCGGTAAATCCTGCGCGCCCAAAAGCAGATCCGGGATTTTTTGTCCGAGTTCCTTGATATTCTTTTGCGGATTCATCTGGGCTTTGACCCAATCGGTGAGGATCGGTTTAGCCAGACTCCAGATATCCAGCTCAGGATATAAGTCTGTTCCCAGACCTTCCACATGCACGAGTGTTTTCAATAGCAACATTAGCTGTGGCGGGATTTCCAGATGGAAACGACGGGCGATGTCCATGACCTGAATCAGAATCCCGGCAAAGTCCAGTTCATGCATTGGCTTGGAGACCATTGGACCCACGGTACGACGCATTTCGCGTGCTAGTGCGTCCTGATCAGTACCTGGTGGAATCCAGCCCGCCTGATGCACAATCTGAATCAGCTGCATGAAGTCACTGTTCATGACCGCCAGCAGCATACGTGCTACCGTCATCTGGTCATGCTTGGACAGCTCTCCCATAATCGCGCAGTCCAGCGCAATAAAGCGCGGATTGGCCGGATTGATAGTTTCTACAAAGACATTGCCTGGATGCATGTCCGCATGGAAGAAGTTGTCGCGGAAGACCTGAGTAAAGAAGATAGTTAAACCTTTACGTGCCAGATCTGCACGGTCCATACCCAGTTCATCAAAGGTGGCAATATCCGAAATCGGAACACCGGTAATCCGTTCTGCTACCAGCACGTCCTTACTGTCCATATAGACTTCAGGAACATACATCATGCTGGAGCCAGTGAAGTAATGACGCATACGGCGGGTATTGTCCGCTTCCAGAGTCAGGTCCAGCTCATTCAGAATGATCTGGCGATAGTCCTGAATAATTTCAGACAAGTGTAGGGCACGTGCTGCTTCCAGACGTTTTTCCAGAAAATCACCCAGCCAGCTTAGAATTTCAAAATCCTGCAAGATCTGCTGTCGAATATTCGGACGGGTCACTTTGACCACCACTTCACGGCCATCGTGCAGGGCTGCAGTATGCACCTGTGCAATCGAGGCGGCTGCCAGCGGCTGAACATCAAATCGGGCGAACAGGGTATTTACATCGGCTTTTAAGGATTCCTGAATACGCATCTTGGCGACATCATTATCAAAGGGCTTAACCTGATCCTGTAATAGAACCAGTTGTTGCAGCACTTCAGGCGGAATCAGGTCACGACGGGTCGAAAGTAACTGACCCAGCTTGATCGCCAGCGGCCCCATTTCTTCCAGTGCCAGTTTCAGCTTGAGCGGGTTTTTACGCTCACGGCTAGACCAGGCTGCCGGATGCATACGAATTAAAGATAAAATGTGCCGGGCTTTTTCAGGAAGTTCTTCCGCAGGAAACAACGTGTCGAGTCTATAGTGCGCGGCGATGCGCCAAAGTTCGAGTAAACGTGAAACATGCGGAATCATAAAGCGGTGTACCTAGTATTGAGAAGGAATATGAGGTGTAGCAGGAGTAAATGGCTGATCAGTAGAATCGTCAGATTCAATCTGTGCCTGAAGCTGACGGATTTTGGCTTCGACGCGATCCAAATTCTGGTTCAGGATACGGGTATCCTGATTCAGGTCATCCATTTGCCAGCGCGGGGCAAAAAGGCCACTATCTTCTTTCAGGGCATCTTTAGCGAAAAATAATTGGCTTTGCAAAGTGCGTTTTAAATGCTTCGGAGCCAGCTGCAACTTGCCAATTTCATGTGCCAGAGCAGGGCCAATCCAAGGACTCAAATGCGCCGCCAGATCAGGTTCAGCCTGCTGCATAATACGCTGGATTTCTTGCAGAATTTTATAGTCACCTTGCAGCGGAATATTACCGACTTCATCAGCAAGCAGCAGTTTAAGCAGCTCTACGACATTATTCACCTGTAGCGTCGCCGTTGCTTCAGGAATTTGAGTACTATTGGCTTCATAAGGGCGCTGTTCAAAAATCGAAGATTCTTCAGTATGACCGGTTGGCGTTGGTTCCAGACGAACCTTGCCCTCATCAAAG
The DNA here is from genome assembly GCF_013418535.1 of Acinetobacter sp. YH12137. Taxonomy (NCBI): domain Bacteria; kingdom Pseudomonadati; phylum Pseudomonadota; class Gammaproteobacteria; order Moraxellales; family Moraxellaceae; genus Acinetobacter; species Acinetobacter sp. YH12137. Next base: position 23,525 of record NZ_VPBW01000025.1, read on the forward strand.
AAGACATCGACGGACAGTTGCGGTGAGGCAATGACCACCCGCAGCATTTTGCCGGCTAAAGCATTGAGCTGAATGCGGGTAATCGCATCCAGATCAATCATATGATGAATCAGGCGTTCAACAGCACCGAGAGCGAGAAGTGACCACATATCGGGTACGACCCTTAAAGCTTGAAGCCACGGTGAACGGCAACGATACCGCCGGTCAGATTGTGATAATCACAGTTCTGGAAGCCAGCATTTTCCATCATGCCTTTTAAAGTACGCTGGTCTGGATGCATACGGATTGATTCAGCCAGGTATTTATAGCTTTCTGAATCATTTGCCACGATTTTGCCCATGATTGGTAAAGCAGTGAATGAATACAGGTCATACAGTTTTGAGAATGGCTCAAAGACTGGTTTAGAGAATTCCAGAATCAGTAAACGACCGCCTGGCTTAAGCACGCGATACATGGCTGCCAGTGCAGCATCTTTATCGGTGACGTTACGCAGACCAAAAGAAATCGTTACCAGATCAAAGCTGTTGTCGGCAAATGGCTCTAGAGTTTCTGCATTCGCCAGAACGAAATCAACATTGGTACAGCCGGCATCAATCAGACGGTCACGGCCAACATTCAGCATGGATTCGTTAATATCAGACAGTACTACATGACCGGTAGGGCCCACTTCACGGCTAAATACTTTGGCCAGGTCGCCTGTACCGCCTGCAATATCCAGCACATGCTGGCCACGGCGCACGCCTGACATATTAATCGCAAAACGTTTCCACAGACGGTGAATGCCGAATGACATCAGGTCATTCATGATGTCGTATTTGCTGGCCACCGAATGGAATACTTCAGCCACTTTCTGGGCTTTTTCGTCACTACTCACAGTCTTGTAGCCGAAGTGCGTGGTTGGACCGACGTTACCGGTATTGGCACCGCGTGGCAGGTTATATTTAGGGACAGTTCCAGTCACAGGCGTATCGGTCAGGCGTTGTTCTAGAGATTGTTGCTGACCTTGTGGAGCGCCTTGCGGAAGCGGAGTGGTTAAGAATGGGCTCACTTTGTCTGTCTGTTGTGCCGACTCGGGTGTAGGGGTAGGCGTTTGATTTTCATTCGACATTGGAGTCACTCCTAACATATCAATCGGGTTAATCTTGCATTGCCTGCATAATGACAGATTCTTGGATGTTATTCAGCAATCATGATGCAATTGTTATGAATAATATACAGAAAAATAGGAATATGGGCGGAAATCTTCACTGCCAGTGATCGAATAATTCATATGATTTATCACTGGCGATGGCCTGCCCTAAAGACCTGAAAATATCAGGATCAGGCAGGACCGCAAGCCTTCCTCATCATGGATGGGAAAGGAATCTACTATTGGAATGGCACTGGATCGCCTGAATGCACCTTATCAATAATGCCGCGTTCAATCGCAGTAAAGTCATGTACGAATTTTTCTGCCGATTTTAACGGTTTCATGGCCTGGAAACCGTCCTGCATAAACTCATACATCACCTGAAAATGATATTTATTGGCTGCGCCTTTACACATCTTGAAGGCGGTATAAACCACAAAGGAACGCATATATTTATCCAGGCTGACACCCAGCTGATCCAGCAATGCCAGCTGTTTCAAGCGCGCCTCACCCTGATCCAGTTTCAGATAGGTCACACGCATCATTTCATCGGTCAATGGTGCGTTGGCAGGATAATCCTCTAAAAGCTGGATTGCGACCTGTTCATCCAGCTGTACCGCCAGAATCGCCAGTTCGACACCTGAGGTTCCGGTTTTCAGGGCATTTTCCGGAATCATTTTTTCTGCCTTGTGCGCATATTTCATCAGTCGGGCAATCTGTTCGGCCAGTGCGTCAAAGTCTGGGCCGCCATAGAGCCGATTCAGGAAATATTCGGCCATCAGCTGGTTATTTTTTTCAGAAAAATGCTGATGATGGCTACGCTGCATCCGTGCCTTTTGCCATGCCTGCACATCCTGTAAACGGCTTAAAATTTCAGGCTGAGTATGATATTTCAGCTGATAATACTGTTCTAAGAGTTCATCTAATCGGGCAAGTTTGGACATGTATTTTCAAATATGATTTTTCGATCTCAGAATCTTAGAGGGTGTGGCGCAATCTCGCTATGACAAATTGATCAATGATTCCTTATTTGAATGTCAATTTGCTGTTTAAACAGACAATCTAATCGTGTGAAAAACGTTGCTAACGCTATTTTTGCGTTCAGACTCCTCGCTATACTGCCCACAAGAATAAAAGATGAGGGATCTCCATGCGTACAGAAGAACAAAGTTTCCAGTTAATGGATGAAGACCAGTTATCCCTTGCGCTGATCAATGCCCAGTATGATCTGAGAAAAACCCAGGGACAGAAAAATGGCAAAAGCCTGATTGTTCTGGTCAATGGAATCGAGCTGGCAGGTAAGGGCGAAGCAGTCAAACAGTTACGTGAATGGGTAGATCCTCGTTATTTGCAGGTGAAGGCCGATCAGCCGCAAGTATTAGGAGAAAAACAGACCTTCTGGCAACCCTATACACGGTTTATTCCTGCCCAAGGCCAGATCATGGTCTTGTTTGGTAACTGGTACAGCGATCTGCTCAGAACCACCATGCAGACTGGTGCCATTGATGATGCCCAGTTTGATGCCTATCTGGAAGATATGCGTGTCTTTGAGCAGGATCTAAAAAATAACTATGTTGATGTGGTCAAGGTCTGGTTCGACTTACCTTGGAAAACGCTACAAAAACGCCTGGATCAGATGGATCCGAGTGAAATGCAATGGCACAAACTGCATGGGCTGGACTGGCGCGACAAAAAAAAGTACGACACCGTGCAACGTTTGCGAGAGCGGTTTACTAAAGACGAAGACTGGCTGATCATTGACGGGGAAGATGAAAAACAGCGTGACCAGCAGTTTGCACAGTATATTTTGCAGGCGCTAAAACATTGTCCCAATCATCCGGTTCGGGCCAAAGGACGATGGAAACAGGCCAAAATTCCAGAATTATTGCAGCATCCTTCGCAAGAACTTGCCAAGACAGAGGACTATAAGGCGGAACTGAAAAAACTGTCTCCTCAGGTGGCCAAGGCGCTGCGCTCAGACCCACGTAATGTGATTTTGCTGTTTGAAGGGATGGATGCAGCGGGCAAGGGTGGAGCGATCAAGCGGATTGTGAAAAAGCTGGATCCACGTGAATATGAAATCCAGACCATCGGGGCGCCGGAAAAATATGAACTGAATCGTCCTTATTTATGGCGTTTCTGGAACAAGCTGCAAACTGATGATGATATCTGTATTTTTGACCGCTCCTGGTATGGTCGGGTGCTGGTAGAACGGGTAGAAGGCTTTGCCAGCCCGGCAGAATGGCAGCGGGCCTATGATGAAATTAACCGATTTGAACAGAGCCTGATTAACCATCAAACCGTAATTATTAAATTCTGGCTGGCGATTTCCCAGGAAGAGCAGGCGGCCCGTTTCAAGGCGCGTGAAGATACCCCACATAAGCGCTTTAAAATCACTGATGAAGACTGGCGTAATCGGGAACGTTGGGATGATTATTTAGAAGCAGCAGCCGACATGTTTGAACGTACGTCGACAGAACAGGCACCGTGGCACATTATTGCCACTGATGATAAAAACACCGCTCGGGTCGAAATTTTAAAAACAATTTTAAAGCAGCTTCAGGCAGATTAATCTGCCTGAGTTTTGAAAAGTTTGGGGATAAAAAATGGGGCGGGAAATTTATTTGCCTTGAGCAATCTGTTTTTGCTGAATATTTTTTGCTGTGCGATAGCAATCTTCCACATGCGCTTCAGCAATTTTCTTCATGACAAAATAACCGAGGCTCGCGGCTACCAGTTGACCACCGAGTGGAATGAATTTTGTGACTTGCTTTGTGATCACTTTCGCTGCAACATTGTTCAAAGATTTTTTGACTGCTGTACGTGCTACCACCAGACCGGAAAACTCGATTCCGCGTTTACGCAGTTCATTCCAGTGCACCTGTTTGGTTGCAGGATCAAACACACTGATCTGTTCAGGGGCTAGACCAAAGCGGGCATTGATCTCCGGAATCAGTTGCGACAGAATGCCGACATCAATGACCACGTCCAGAAATGGCACCGGAATCACAGCTGCTCCGGCAGAATAATAGGCACGTTTTTTGGTTAGCTCTAAGCACTCGTTGCGAATTCTGTCTAAATCTAAACTTGGATCGATACGATCTGGAATTTTGTCTAATTTCATGGGCATTACCTAAAGCTAGATGTTGTTTTTTTCTGTTCAAACATCAATAAGATGCTTTTTTCAAAGAACTTTTTTGACTGAAGTATGAGTTTTAAAAAGTGACATAGACAGTTCGGTAAGTATAGTAAATAATCTTTATCATTTTGTAGTACTGCTCCATCTCATTTTTCAGGGGAAACGATGGCAATTCATGTTATTCAGAGTCAACGCATTGATGTGCTTTTGGATAGTATGCTGCGTATCGTCAACCAGAGCGCAAAAAATCCCTTGGCCGTGTTACAGCCACGGCATTTTATTGTACCGTCTCCTGCAGTCGAGGCCTGGCTGACCCAAAAAATTGCCGAGAAAAAGGGCATCAGTGCCAATACCCAGTTTCATCATCGGATCCGTGCCTTTCAATGGACCTCTTATCAGTGGGTGCTAAATAATCCAAAAGAAGTTGAACAGGTTCGTGAAGCCAATATTCCCCGAATTATTATTAAATGGCGGGTATTTCAGGCATTACGTAAATGCATTTTGCCTGAGCAGATTCCATTAGAGATCGATCATCCACTGTATTCGATTATCAAACGGATTTATGACAGCGCAGATCGTCTGGAACAGGGCATAGAGAAGCAGCTGAAAAAACAAAGCATGCTGTACTGGGTATCCGAACAGGTCTCGCGCCTGTTTAGCCATTATATGGATTACCGTGGTTATTGCGAGCGGAATTGCCCACCACAGGAATGTCGTTGTCCCACTAACTGGCTGGCGTCCTGGGGGCAGGATATTGCGCTCGATGTTGAGAATATGATCTATATTCCTAAAGATGAAAATGGCCATGAAATTCCGGTGGCAGACTTCGTCAAGATTCAGGCACGCGAACTGGAAGCCTGGCAGCGCTGGTTGTGGCAGCATGTCTTTCAGGATGATTATGCCAAGATTCTGGACATCGAACAGATGTACTGGGAACGTCTGGAAAATGAAGATACTCAGGTACAGGCTTTAAAACGTTTGCCAGAACAGGTCGTGGTCTTTACCTTGCTAGAATTGCCACCGAGTCAGCTGGATTTCTTGCGCCGTCTCGGTCAATACATCGATATTTATATTTTCCACTTTAACCCGTCACAGGAATACTGGGCCGATAGTGTCGATCCAGACTGGAAAGCACGTTATGACCTTGGCGTGCAGGAACGTTTCATCAAGAAATTTGAAAAATCTCAGGGACGTTTGCCGACTGATACCGAAATCCAGCATTTCTTTGCAGCCTTTCAGTTGAACTTTAATGCCGAAGACCGAGAATCGCGTCATCCCTTGCTGACCCGCTTTGGCAAGCAGGCACGTGATCATTTCTCGTTATTGTCCAAACTGTCTTCAGGTGAAGAAGGTCTCTGGGCCGATGCTTTCGTGGATGAATATCAGGATAAGTTACTGGCCAAAATCCAGTCGGATATTTTGTACCTGCTGGAACCGGAAAAACACCAGTATCCGCTCAAACCCGACGATGATTCGGTACAGATTCATGTCTGTCATTCCTCACTGCGCCAGCTGGAAGTCTTAAAAGAACAGATGATTCACTGGCTGGCTCAAGGCACGGAAGATGCCCCACGTCAGCCGAGCGATATTCTGGTGCTGGCCCCGAACCTGAAAGAGCTGGAACCGGCAATTCGGAGTGTCTTTGCACCGCCGCCACGAGAACGGGAAGGCCATAGCCAGCGTCTGCAAAAAGATAATCTGTATTTACCGATTCAGATTGCCGGGGTGTCACGACTCGATGTCAGTAATGCCTGGCGCGCGGTACTGGGCCGGATTCAGCTGGTGCATCGACGTTTCAGTATCGAAGATTTTGCCGACTGGCTCAGTCTGAATGCGACCCAGCAACTATATGCGCTGGACTACGCGCAAGTTGAGCGCATGTTGCAGCTACTGGGCGAAGCGGGCTTTAAACGCGGTCTGGATCAGCAGCATTTACAGCAAAGCCTGACTGCCGTTGATGAAGACTACCGCTTCAGTTTTAAGTTTGCGCTGGATCGGCTGGCACTCGGGCTTGCAGTTCCGGAACATGCCCTGTTTCAGGATACCTTAAGCTATGCTCGGGTCTTGAGTAGTGATTTTCCTCTCATTTCGACTCTGATCCAGATTTATCAGGATCTGGTACAGCGCCGTGACTGGTTGATTTTGCATGAACAGGGCCAACGTACCCCGGTAAAAACTTGGCTGGAATATCTGCGTGAAGACTTGAATGAGTTCCGTGAAGCCGGGGTTGAGTCCTTAAAGACGGTCGCAGAAATCATTGACAAGCAGATGCGGATGCTGACGTTGGCCGATTACCATGATCAGGATGATCCGCAGGCCAGCCAGGAGCTGGTCGCCTTAAGCCTTCCTTTGCCTTATGTGCTGGAAGAAATTCAGAATACACTGGAGATGCAGCTGGATCAGGCCGAGCCGACCGGACAGATTACCTTTAGTCAAATCGGCCAGATCCGTCCGTTGCCATATAAACTGGTGGTGATGCTGAATCTAGATACCGGTAAATTTCCGAGCCGGAATCAGCAGGTGCCATTTGACCTGATGAACAGTCTGAAGCCGCAACTAGGGGATCGTTCCCGTCTGGATGATGACCAAGGTGCTTTTCTGGATGCATTGCTATTGGCGCAGGACAATTTATGGCTGTTCTATAATGGCTTTGATGTTGATGATGGTGAAGCGCGTGATCCATCCACTTCATTGCAGGAACTGATCCAGCATATTGCCCTGATCTGCCAGTCAGACCAGCCCGATGCTGAAGTCGATGAAACGGTTGAAATCAATGGTTTGAGTATTGCCAAGCATATCCGTCAACTCTATCATGTACATCCATTACAGCCGTTCGATCCAATTGGTTACGTTGAATCTCATACCCCACGTTATCAGACCCAGTGGTTTGCTGTAGCAGAATATATTCGCAGTGCAGAGGGCAAGCGCAGCAGCTGGATCAATGCCCATTATCCGGCCTTGATGCAGAAAGAAATCCGGGTGCTGAAAGGGGATGAGTGGATTCGTGACATGATTTTCCCGGCACGTCTATTCCTGAAAAGTATCGGTGTTTCCAGTGTGAGATATGCCGATCTGCCAAGTTCACGAGAACCCTTATTGCTGAATAAACTGGAACAGTATCAGGTCCGTGATTTCCTATTACAACAGGATCAAGAGATTGAGCCACAGCTGATGCTGGACCGCTTGCCGGTCGGAAAAACTCAGGAAGCGACCTGGCTCAGCAGTCAGCAGGAACAGCAATCGCTAAAAGAACGTTTATTGCAGCTGAATAAAGAGCTGACACCTGTAACGCAGCAAACTTGGCAATATAACCCTGAATTGCTGATTCATATTACCTTGCCGCAAGTGCCGCACAGCAGTTACTGGCTGAGTATGCAGTCTTCCTCCGCTTCGGAAAAACGTCGGGCACAGGTCTGGCTGGAATATCTGCTCTGGCTGGCCTATCTGAACAATGATGAACTGTCTCCGCAGCTGGAACGGATTGTCATTTTCAGTAATAAAACCCTGAAGTTCTCCGGGCTGCGTTCTAGTCAGGCACGTCATCATTTACAGGCTTGGTTGAAAGCCTGGGAAATCGGACAGACCCAGCCGCTGGTATTGCCTGCCGAATTGCTGATGAAAAAGGCCTGGGAATGGACCGAAAATGAACAGGGACAGATCACCATTGCCGAGATGCAGGAACTGCTAAAGGCCTGGAACAACAGCTATGAAAGTGCCAAGCCTTTGGCCAGCGATGAATCCAGCCAGTTGCATCAGGACTGGCAGTTTATTTTGCAGGATCAGGACCCGGATCTGGCCTTGCAACGCTGTTGCCATGATTTTGCCCATGCGTTATATGCACCGATTCATGAACATCTGGAATGGATAAAAGAATAATGACCATGTTACCCAACCAGAACAAAAAGATTTCAACCAATCCGATTCAGGACATGCGCTTTAGCGGCCTGCACTGGATTGAAGCTTCCGCGGGGACCGGTAAAACCTATACCTTATCCAGTTTGATGGTACGGATTTTTCTGGATCAGTATTATCCGCATCAGGTGATTGCCACAACCTTTACCCGTAAAGCCACAGCTGAACTGAAAAACCGGGTACGTCTCAGAGTCGAGGAAACGCTAGCCTTCATTCAGCGTCATCAGGAGCTGAATTCGGTCGAAATCACCGCCAAAATCCAGGCTGAATCGGATCCGCTGTTCCAGCAGGTGTTGAAAGATTATGGCTCACGCATGGACTATGCCCGGCGCCGTCTACGTCTGGTTCTGAACCAGCTGGATGAGCTGTTTGTCGGAACACTGGACAGCTTTAGCCAGAAATTATTGCGTGAATTTGCCTTTGAAAGCGGCAAGATTGAACGGGCCGAACTGACTGAAGATCAGGACCTGTATATCCAGCAGCTGATTCATGATGTGCTACGAGAATGGATCCAGCAGCAGCCGCAGTATATGGTCAATCATCTATATCTGCAAAACCTGTTGAAACCAGTAGAACACTATACTGGACTAGTTCGTGATGCTCTAAATTTCCGTGTGCAATACTTTCAGAAGGTAGAAAACGTCGAATTGGATCTGGCTGAACTAGAGCACTGCATTCAGCGCCTGTTCGATGTACATGAACATGAAATTGAGATCATTCGGGAGTATTGCCAGAATTCTCCGAAGTATTTTCATAAGAGTTTTTTGACCAGATTAAGTGATGTCTGTGAAAACTTTATGACCTGGATGGCGGCACTGAAAACCAAAGGTGTGATGAGCTTTTTTGATCCAGAACTGCATGCGATCTTATTGAATCTGTGTTATTTGCGCCGCAAGAAAACCGATTTTCAACCGGTCTCAATGAAGCAAGTATTTAACAAAAGCTGTCCGGAAGCAGAGCAGCAGCAGATTCTGCAACATAGCCTGATTCAGGCCATTGATGGATTGTGTGAAGTCAAAGAGAAGATGGATGCACAGTTGAAGCAGCTGACCACCTATCTGGAATATCATATTATTCGTAGTGTGCAGAACCGTCTGCCGCAAACCTTGCAAAAACAGGGTGAAACCACATTTTCCCAACAGATTCGAACCTTGGCTGAAGCTTTACAGGGACAGCAAGGTCAACGCTTTGCCCAGTTTGTACAGGCACGCTATCCACTCATTCTGGTGGATGAATTTCAGGATACCAACCAGGATCAGGATGATCTGCTGGCTAAAATCTGGCGTGATCCGAACCGGGTCAAAGCCGGCTGTATGATCATGGTGGGCGATCCGAAACAGGCGATTTACGGTTTCCGTGGCGGCGACATGCTGACCTATAACAAGGCGCGTGCCGATGTGCTGCAAAAGCAGGGCCGTGAATATACTCTGATCCAGAACCATCGCTCGGTAAAGCCTTTAGTCGAGGTGGTGGACGCGTTGTTTCAACGCCAGATGGATTTTGGTGAACAGGTGCATTACACCCTGATTCAGGCGGGGAGCCGGCCACATCCGGATTTAATCGATAAAACGCTGAGCAATCCGCATCCACTGCGCTGGATTCAGCTCGGTGAACAGGACGTTGAAGCCGATCAGGTGGTCTGGAAAATCCGCCAGTTATTGAATCAGTCTGAACAGCAGCAACTGTATTTCCAGCAGGGTGACAACGTTCAGCACTTAAAAGCGGATGATATTGCAGTTCTCAGTTTTGGCCATTATGCGCTGGAACAGGTCAAGCAGCGTCTGCAACGCATGGGGATTCCCTGTTATAAGGAATCCAAGCAGAGCGTCTTTGCCAGTCCGGTGGCTCAGGATGTTGCAGCTGTTCTGACCGCGATCATGGAGCCTTTTAATGAAGCCAAAGTCAAACGTGCCTTATTGACCCGTTTATTGGGCTTTAACCTGAAAAAGCTAATCGAACTGCAAGAGCAGAGCGAAGGTCTGAGCCGTTATATTGCAGACTTTGATGCCATCCGGGAAATGTGGTTTGAAAAAGGGTTTCTGACGGCCTGGAATTATGCCTTAAACCTGTTTCAGGTCTGGACCAATCTGGTTGCAAGCCAGAGTCTGGACAATGAACGGGTGGTGGTGAATTTACGTCACCTGACCGAGATTCTGTGCCAGCAAAGTGAATATTATCAGGGTGCTCAAAAGCTGTATCACTGGTATCTGCGTCAGTTGCAATCACCTTCCGGCAAGGACAATGAAAAAGAGCGCAAACTCTCCGGCGATCATGGGGTGCAACTGCTGACCATCCATGCTTCCAAGGGACTGGAATTCAAAGTCGTGTTCCTGTTGGGTGCCGATGCGCCTTTTGATGTAAATAAGGGGAATCTGAACTTTTCCCTGTCAGCTGCGGAAAATGTACTGGAACAATCCCGGGTAATTGCAGTTAATCATAAGGACTTGCATGAGCAGGCGATTTTGCAAAATGCGGCCCGGAATGCCGCAGAAAATCACCGGCTTTGGTATGTGGCACTGACCCGGGCCAGTCACCGGGTTTATGCCATGCTGCAAGATCAGAGCGGACAAGCGGATTCAGGTCTGGCGTTCTGGCGTGGACAAGGTGAGGCGGCCTTTCAGCATGCCCTAAGTCTGCTTGAACCACCTCTGGCTTCTGAGCCGCCTAGAATTGTGGCACAACAGACAGAAGCACCGTTACAGATGCAGGCTCATCCTTTACCAGAGCGACAGTTCTATCCGCGGACCAAAACCAGTTTTACTGCACTGTCACAGCATCTCCCGCATCAGGCAATATTGCAGGATGATCTGGTCATCGCTTCTGAACGTCCGGACAGTGCCGCAGATGAAATGAATCTACTGGAACTGGAACAGCAGATAGCCAGTCAGCCACTGGACTGGATCAGGCTGAATTTTCCAAAAGGCACGGTAGCCGGAACCTTCCTGCACAGTATTTTTGAGCATATCGATTTTCAGGATCGCAGTTACTGGAATCTGGAAATCCGTCGTCGTTTTAAAAATACGGCGCCACAAATCTGGCAGGAACTAAAAGAGAAATTTCATCAGGCCTTTCATATTCGTCCATTGTTACAGCAGGCATTTACCCCGGGCTATCAGACGGCCTGTGTGAATTTACAGACCCTGTTCAGTCAGGTGGCCCGACAAGGTCAAATGCAGCCGGAAAAATTGCAGCAGAGTATGCAAAAAGTACTCTCCAGCCTGAATTATAAAATCCTGACCGGAATTCGCCTGCATGATCAGAGTGAAGCTTATCGTCAGGAATGGCAGCAGTTTTTCCGTTCCGCTCAAACATTCGATCACTCTGAATGGTTGAACTTCTTAGGGCAGTTTCAGCGCTATTTTACAGAACTGGATGATGAACCTTTTATCCTGTTTTTCGAACAGGAAATGGCGCAGATGACGCCTGCTGAGGCAGCAGCAGCACAACTGGATGTAGAAGCCGTTTTTCAGCAGGCATTCGATCATTTCATTGATGAGATGATTGAAGATCTTCTGCTCAATCGGGTTCATGACTGGCTCAAAGAAATTCTGGCTGCACCCCTACAGGCAGAGTTCAGCCTGGAGCAGTTGCAGCAAGGTACTTATTTGTCTGAATTCCCGTTTTACCTGTCTTTAACCGATGCGCCCTTACAGATTCGTCAGATCCAGCAACTGTTTGCCGAGCATGATATTCTCATGCCTGATTTTAATGAGGCAAAATCAGCACGCTATCTGACCGGTTCTATCGATTTGGTTTATTTTGATGGCCAGCGTTATCATATTGCCGATTATAAAAGCAATTTTCTCGGGCCGGATCAGCAGCATTACACGGCCGAGGCCATCCAGCAGAATATGACCCACTCCAGTTACTGGCTGCAAGCGGCCTTATATCTGGTGGCATTGCATCGTTATCTAAGCGTGAACATGCAGGGATATGACATGCAGCAGCATCTGGGTGGGGCGACTTATCTGTATTTGCGCGGTATGAATGGTCAGGCTGAACAAGGCGCTTATCACTGGCAGCCTGGTCTGGAATTTATTCTGAAACTGGATGAAATTCTGGGCTATTTTGAGCAGAAAAAATCAGCATAATTTTGATGATTTATAAAATTTTAAGAGTTTAAACAGAAGATTATCCTGTGGATAACTTTGAGGATAACTGTGTGGAAAATGAGCAAATTCACGTGTCTCAGCAATCAGCCCATTTAATGGCCTGGATTGACTATTTATGTCAGCCACCATTTAGTTCGGCGACCTTTGATGCTGCCGCAAAATTGCTGATTCAGCAGCTCCTTGAAGCGATGCAGGAGGGCAATAGTTGTATTCCGGCCAGTGCTGAGCAAAAAGCTCTATTGCATCATTTGGTATTGGATCGTAGCCAGCAGGCTCAAGGCATTGCACCTTTTATTTTTGAAAACCAGCAATTGTATTTATACCGCTACTGGCAGCTGGAACAAGCGGTCGCCACACAGATCGCCCGGATCAAGTCACAAGCCATCACGCCAGTAAATTTAAGTGAGCGTGATCGTAACCTCCTGACAGATCCACAGCAAAAGCAAGCGCTGGAAATGGTCGCCAAGCAGGGACTGAATATTATTACCGGTGGGCCAGGAACTGGTAAAACCTACACCTTGGCACATATGATTGCTGTACTACATGAAGCCTTGCCTAATATCCGGATTGCGATGGCCGCTCCGACGGGTAAAGCTGCGCAGCGAATGCAAGAAGCCTTGCAGAAAGCTTTACATAGTGAAAAGTTACAAGCTTTTGAACTGGAGGCTTTAAAGCAGGTTCAACCCGTTACTTTGCACCGCTTACTGGGCTTGGGGCGGTTGGGACGCCCACGGTTTCATGCCAAGCAGCCTTTACCCTATGATGTGATCGTGGTTGATGAAGCATCCATGTTGGACTTAAGCCTGTCGCAGATGCTCCTTGCTGCAGTGCCAGATTCAGCCCGCTTAATTCTATTAGGCGATGCAGACCAGCTGGCCTCGGTGGATGTCGGCACTGTACTGGCAGATTTACAGCAGACTTCTGTTCTGGCAGATAATCGGGTCAATTTAATCACGACACGCCGTTTTGCTTCAGGCGCCCGGATTGGTGCGATGGCGCACTTTATCCAGCAGGAACATGTTCTAGCATCGGTTTTAAACCAGTTTGAACAACAAGTGGTTGCTGCGAGTGAGCTGCAAGCAATTGCACTGGATCAGGTAGAGATTGACCAGTTGCAACTGCAATATCTGCCAGAAATAAACCCAACTACAGGTCTACAGTTAGACCCATATTATGATCAACTGATGTATGGCTATCAGGCTTATGCAGACGCGATCAAGCTGGCTCAGGATCAGGCTGATTTTGATCAATATGTGCAGCAGGCAATTCAGTACTTTGATGATTACCGGATTCTCACCGCAATCCGGCATGGTGATCTGGGCTTGAATAAAATCAATCAGCAGATTGAACAGCGTTTTCTGGCCAGTGTAGGCAAGTTAAAACAGGGCGACTGGTATACCGGTCGACCAGTGATGATGACTTATAACGATTATCAGCTGGGTCTGTCCAATGGTGATATTGGCATCTGTTTCTGGAGAGAACAAGAAGGACAGTCACAATTTGAAGTGTATTTCCCGAGCTTAGAAAAATGGGTGCTGGCGACCCGCTTACCGAAAAGTATCGAAACGGCATTTGCTTTGACGATTCATAAATCGCAAGGTTCAGAATTTACTCATACTGCTGTAGTACTCGATCAACAGGCCAAAAATTTGCTGAGTAAGGAACTGATTTATACAGCGATTACCCGGGCCAAAAAAGTTGTGAGCTTACTGGTAGATCGCGACGCGTTTACACAAGCGCTATGCGTCAGAACCACACGAAAGAGTGGCTTAAGCGAAAAAATACTTGAACAATGCAACAATCTATTGGCAAAAAATAAATAACTGTTGTAGGTAAATGCTTACATGGATTCAGGAAATTGGCGCATGGAGCTTTTACTCGGTTTTTGAGAAGATTGGTCACACAAAAGAACTCAACACGGAAAGTTGGGTATAAATCGCATAATAAGAACAAGAATGTCACCAGACAGCGAACTTACAGTGAAGTAAGTGAAAGAGGAAACTTACAGCCGCTAAGCCTTGTAGTTTTGGGAGAGACTACAAGGCTTTTTTATATCTGCCGTTAATGGAATTTTGCCGTAATCTTATAGTTCAATTAAGTTGGCAGAATAAGTAAATTTAAGTAAATAGTGTAATTAAAAGATATATAAGTGTAATATTTTGCAAATTTCGATGACAATTTTGTACGCAATGGCTTACAGCGAGTGAGGATAAATGCCTCTATGAGCATTTCGACAATATGGCAAAATCTACCACACAAGGAAGTTATTTTTAGTCAGGAAGATTTGAAAATAATAAAGCGTAAAACGCACTAAAAAAAACAATAAATAAAAAATGATAATAGAAGAAACTACAGCGCGAAAAAGCCCGAGTTTACTCGGGCTTTTTTTTATCATTTATTTCTAAGCGCGACCAGAAATATTTTAAATATAAAAAGATCAGTTAATTTCTGCAGTTATCTAAACAGCTATTCGTAAGCCAGATCAAGTCCAATTCCTGAAATTATGTGTAAATTGAACCATATGGGATTTCTTCATATCAGTAAATAAGCAAAGACATCTGGCAGCTAAAACTATCAAAATTCATGATCTATTTTTGCAATCTGACGCAATTTCCCTTAAAATATGCAACTTGCTGTAGTGATGCACGGCAGTCAATGTATTGAATTCTCATTACTTTGATTTTTATCAAGATATATAAGCATCTCGGAGAAATCGAATGGCTTTAACAAACGCAGATCGCGCAGAGATCATTGCTAAATTCGCTCGCGCTGAAAACGACACTGGTTCACCAGAAGTTCAAGTAGCTCTTTTAACTGCTCAAATCAATGACTTACAAGGTCACTTCAAAGAGCACAAACACGACCATCATAGCCGTCGCGGTCTGATCCGTATGGTTAACCAACGTCGTAAGCTTCTTGACTACCTAAATGGTAAAGACCACGGTCGTTATGTTGCATTGATCGGTGCTTTAGGTTTACGTCGTTAATTCGATTTAAACTTTATTTTCGGGTTTATCGCATGCCTTATGCTTTATTGCTGAAAACTAAAGTCGGTTTAGCCTTTGGCTAGATCAGGGGAAGGGGCGAATGTTCGCTCCTTCTTTGTGTTTAAAAATAGTGTTTATTTCTGGTGAGGTCGGCTTCTAAGCTTTGTCATTTACCCGTCCATTTGGATGTGAATGCCAAACCTTAGGGGTCTCCACTAGAATAAAATCAGGAAAAAATAAAACATGTCGATGTTTAATATTGTTCGTAAAGAATTCCAATTTGGCCAACATCAGGTTGTCCTAGAAACAGGTCGTGTTGCGCGTCAGGCCAATACCGTATTGATTACTATGGGCGGCGTAACTGTATTAGTTGCTGTTGTTGCTCAACCAACTGCTAAAGCAGGTCAAGACTTTTTCCCACTGACTGTTAACTATCAAGAAAAACAATACGCAGCTGGCCGTATTCCTGGTGGTTACGGTAAACGTGAAGGCCGTGCATCTGAAGCTGAAACGCTGATTTCACGTCTGATCGACCGTCCAATTCGTCCATTGTTCCCAGAAGGTTACTATAACGAAATCCAGGTGACTGCGACTGTTGTATCTTCTGACAAGACTATGGAAGCTGACATTGCAGCAATGCTGGGTACTTCTGCAGCACTTGCGATTGCAGGTACACCATTCCGTGGTCCAATCGGTGCGGCACGTGTGGGTCTGATCAACGGTGAATACGTTCTAAACCCAAGCTTTGAACAATTGAAAGAAAGTGATCTTGATCTTGTCGTTGCAGGTACGGAATCTGCAGTACTGATGGTTGAATCAGAAGCGAAAGAACTTTCAGAAGACCAAATGCTGGGTGCAGTATTGTTCGGTCATGATGAAATGCAAATCGCGATCCAAGCAATCAAAGAATTCGCGACCGCAGCTGGTGCGAAAGAATCAACTTGGGTTGCTCCTGAGAAAAACGAAGACCTTCGTGCAAAACTGAAAGAAGCATTCGAAGCGAAAATCTCTGAAGCATATACCATTGCGGTGAAACAAGACCGTTATGCAGCACTTGATGCACTTCAAGCAGAAGCGCTCGCTCAGTTCGTTCCAGAAGGTGACGAAACTGGTCTTGCTGATGACGTAAACGAATTATTTGAAGATCTTAAATACCGTACCGTACGTGACAACATCTTGTCTGGTAAACCGCGTATTGACGGTCGTGATACTAAAACTGTTCGTGCCCTTGATGTACAGGTTGGCGTATTAGACCGTGCTCACGGTTCTGCATTATTCACACGTGGTGAAACTCAGGCATTGGTCACTACTACTCTGGGTAATACTCGTGATGCGTTGATGGTAGATACCTTGGCTGGTACTAAAACTGACAACTTCATGCTTCACTACAACTTCCCTGCATATTCTGTAGGTGAAACAGGTCGTGAGTCTGGTCCTAAACGTCGTGAAATCGGTCATGGCCGTCTGGCTCGTCGTGGTGTTCAAGCCGTGCTTCCAGCAGCTGACCGCTTCCCGTACGTGATCCGTATCGTATCTGACATCACTGAATCTAATGGTTCATCTTCAATGGCGTCTGTATGTGGTGCTTCTCTATCATTGATGGATGCCGGTGTTCCACTTAAAGCACCAGTTGCGGGTATTGCAATGGGTCTAGTGAAAGAGGGCGAACGTTTCGCAGTACTTTCTGACATCCTGGGTGATGAAGACCATCTTGGTGATATGGACTTTAAAGTAGCGGGTTCTGCTAACGGTATTACTGCGCTGCAAATGGACATCAAGATCGAAGGTATTACTGAAGAGATCATGGAAGTTGCATTGAACCAGGCTTATGCAGGTCGTATGCACATCCTGAACGCGATGAATCAAGTAATTTCACGTGCTCGTCCAGAAATTTCTATGCACGCGCCGACTTTCCAAGTGATCAACATCAACCCTGACAAGATCCGTGACGTGATTGGTAAGGGTGGTGCAACGATTCGTCAAATCACTGAAGAAACTAAAGCTGCGATTGACATCGAAGATAACGGTACAGTACGCGTATTTGGTGAAACTAAAGCTGCTGCACAGGCTGCGATTGCAAAAATCCAGGCACTGACTGCTGAAGTTGAGCCAGGCACAATCTACACAGGTAAAGTGATTCGTATCGTTGAATTCGGTGCATTCGTGAACATCCTGCCAGGTACTGACGGTCTGCTTCATATTTCTCAAATCTCTAACGAACGTATTGCCAACGTGGCTGACGTATTGAAAGAAGGTCAGGAAGTGAAAGTACAGGTTGCTGACGTTGACAACCGTGGTCGTATTAAATTGACCATGAAAGACATCGAACAAGCATAATTCGATTACTTTTAAGTCTGAAAAAGCCTGCATCATGCGGGCTTTTTTATTTGGACAGATTCTTTATTTAAGAACCGAAATCATTTAATAATCACATTGTAGATAAAACGGATGATTAAACCTTATATTGAAACATTCTTGGTTGAGAAAGCTGTTCCTATTCAGGTAAGCGGATCGGCTTCAGAGTTTTTCAGCATGCGATAAATCTCGTCTTTCAGTTTTAGTTTTTTGCGTTTAATCGCATCGATATCATCATTGATATGATTGACTGGATCGAGTTCAAGCTGGCTAATCTGTTTGTCCAATTCACTATGTTCCTCAAACAGTCGGGCAAAGTACGGATTTTCCTCACGTAATTGCACAATTAAATCACGGTATTCTGGGAACATATATTTGATCTTTTTATTGCAGTCTTTGGTTTTCATAGGGATATTTATCACTCAAAAAATAAAAGAAAAAAGCAAAATATGCCCTAGTCCGCATTGATCTAACTCAAGCAGACCGGACATTAAAACGCATTACTTGAAATGCAGATGTTTCACCTCACGACGTAATTCCTGCACTTCATCAATGAGATCCAGCATCATGGCAACGGCACTAAAGGAAGCATCAAAATCACGCTGCAAACGGTAAGCCCGTTGTGCTCGAGTAATATCTTCCCCGAGGAAGGTACCAGGATGCGTTTTAGAACGGTTCGGCAAAATTCCATGTTCAATGAGTTGCATCACCCATTCCGGACTTTGGCCACATGCTTCAGAAAAGTGGAACAAATCAAAGGTACGATCATCCATGATTTCAGAGGGGATATAACCGTTGGAAAAGTTTTCTCTATATTGAATTGTAGTCATAGCTCTACTCCTTAAACAGCCAGGCTTGAGACATTCAGAAAGGAAGGTCGTCCTGAAGTAGGGGAATGCCATAATATTTTATGGCCGCTGCGCTGTGCCCTAACGGTATGGGATGCTAGTTGAACCAGCATCCTGCCTAGAAGAGGAACTCCTATCCTATGGAAATCCTGCTTGAACCTGAACAGCTCAGTCTGAGCAGGGAAACAAAGATCTAGGCGGGCATCTGTTTTTATAGTTTTATCTGTCATTTGCAAACCATCCGCTGTTTGCAACACACATTTACCCATGCCTATGAATTGAGGAATACATGTCGCATGAATACTCCGTTTCAGAGTCCTTAGCAGATTGAATTGCAGCTGAAGATAGATCATTGTGTGAATAAAAAATAACCGTCTTCAATTCATTATTATGAGTTTGCGCTAAGGGAAACAGTTTTTATTTGTACTTAATTGTTTCAAATCATAACCATTAAAAAAGCCCCTGAAACAGGGGCATGGAAAACTGACAAAAATTAGTATTTTATCCAGGTAACACTGCGTCCGATAACCGAAACGCCTACGTAACCACGCAGGGTCAGGCGTTTGCCATTGGCGCTTAAACGTGCTTTACCTTTGTAAACTTTACCGCTGATTGGATCAAGTATCTTGCCATCATGGAATTCGTGAGGTTTTTTGGGGTCTGCCTTAAAATCCCAGATAAATGGCAAGCCAATAAATGGTTTATTCTTAAGCTGTCCTGGACATTTGCTACAGATTCCCAGTTTTTCTGCACCTGGCAGGCTACGGGTTTCTACGATAATTCCCTCATAGCTGCCATCTGGTTTTTTACGGATTTCGACATCAGCACGAGAATAACCGGATTGATCATCGATAGTCTTCCATTTCCCCAGTAGTGGATCTTCAGAAGCAAAGCTTAAACCTGCTGCTGTTGCCAATGTGATCCCCATCATTAAGCGACTTAAAATTTTCTTCATAACATGCCTGTTGATCAATGATTATTCGTATTAGATTTATTACTCTAATTTATTCATAAAATGTAACGAAATCAATAGCACAAAATGTGATGAGATTGGCATAAAATTAATGAATTCATGTGAATTATCACATGACCTAAAATAAAAAAGCTCCTAAGGAGCTTTTATTAATACTCTGAATTCGAAACTAGTTTTTAATCCAGGTCATATTGCGTCCGACCGGTGCACCTTCAGCACGACTATGAATGGCAAGATGCCTGCCATTATTTTTCAGGCGGGCACGGGCCTGATAAAGCTGTCCAGAAACCGGGTCGAGCAGAGTGCCGTTAATAAATTCATTGCTATGGTCGGGATGACTGCTCAGTCCCTTAAGCATTGTTAGTCCAATGAGCGGCTGATCCTTTAATGCGCCTTTACATAGAGTGCAAGTTTGCTGTCGAGCTGCCCCAGGAATCTCACGAACATGCACAATTTTGGCAATATAGCGATCCTGAGCATCTTTACTAATCACCACATCTGCCAGGGAATAACCAGTACGGTCATCAATGGTTTTCCAGTGGCCAAGTAATGGGTCACTGTTGGCGAACGCGGATAGACTGATGGTACTTGCTGCTGTAAGAATGATAGAACAAAGCAGTTTGAATCTCATTGCCACATTACCCCATGCTATTGAAAATATATTTAACTTCTTAAAGGCATAAAAAAATTATGGGATTAATATAGCGTGAAAAATACACTAAATACCAGTCAATAATCACATTAAATTAAGAAAAATGAATATGAGTTAAAAATTACGTTCATTCAGCATGATGAGAATGAGTAAGTATTTACGTGATAAGGAATGGGATAAAGATAATGATTTTAAGCTGTCCAAGCCTTTGATCTGGCCAGACAGCTTGCAGATGAGAATTTATAAAAAATGAGATTTATTCGACTTTCACCCAGGATACTGTTCGTCCGAGCATGGGTGTACCTACATAGCCACGAAGCGTCAGTACATTACCTCGGGAATTCAGAGTTGCCTTGCTTTTATAGACATTACCGGTTAGTGGATCGAGAATTGAACCATTAACGAATTCATTTTTCTTTTCTGGATTTGGTTTTAGACCTGATAAGACAGATAGACCCAGAATAGGCACGTCTTTCAGTGCGCCTTTACATTTAGAACAGTGGGTATGTGCAGGACGATTTGGAATGGCATGGATACGAACAACTTTACCCTGATAAGTACCATTATTGAGTTTACTGATTTCAACATCAGCACGTGCATAGCCCGTTTTGTCATCAATGGCTTTCCATGTCCCCGTGATTTCGGCTGCATAGCTGAAGCTCTGCGCAGCACATAACATCACACCCATTAAATATCGAAATTTCATTTAAAATCTTCCACTTATTTTTTTTGATTTTTTTACTTTGAAAATACCGTTGATCTTCTGATTCTATCGGTGTGCAAATTTTAATCATGAGGCAAGCTTGAAATTAAGTACATTTGTCTTTTTTTTATGAGGAATTTTGGTCAATATTTTATGAAAATGTCTTGTCCTGAAATAGATTGACAGTATTCCACTTCAAACCGAGTTAAGCAATTAGCTCGGTTTTAGTTTGCTCATACGTCTGATTCGGGGTGTTCATATTTAAACTTAAATGTGGTCTATAGCAA